>CAZYRU010000015.1:0-13204 GCA_964649995.1 uncultured Gammaproteobacteria bacterium | reverse complement strand
CCTTAAGTTTAAGAGTAAGTAAATAAAAAAATCTGCGTTCAAAAGTATACCTAATTTTATTAGTGGCTTCCTGTAGATTATTTTTATCAATTAATTGTTGTAGTTTTTTTCTGCCATAGGGAAAGTTAAAATCGCCAGTAATAATAGTAGGAGTATTAGAGTCAGGGTGAATATCGGCTAATGTTTCTTCCATCTGTTTTTTGCGGGCGCCGTTTGAGGCAAACGGGCTAAGATGAGTATTGTAGACATAAATTAACTGGGAAGTTTTTTTCACTAAGAATTTTGTTTTTAAAACAGTACGAGGATTATTAAAACCCCGTAAAAAAACCAAAAAATTTTCTAAAAAACTGCGTGGTAGGTCAAAACTCTCCGCATCGGCAAAATTAATAACATGTTGATTATAGTAAGTAGCAACACCATAAATACGTTGATGTTTGATAAAACAGTTGGAATAATCAGCTAAAGCATAGTTTGCTTGCGTAATAAATCGGGTTAAATTTTCTTCTCGGGTTTCTATTTCCTGCAGACAGATGATGTCTGGTTGATATTGAGAAATAATTGTTTTTAAACCGTCTTTAGCCCGATTAAAACAAAGGTTGTAGGTTAATAGCCGAATTTGCATATTATTTTTATTATACTAAAATTGTTTCTTTATACCTATCCACAATTTATACACATTTTTGAGTTAAAAATTATTGGATTGTTATTTTAATCTAAACAATAATATTAATTATATAGGATAACTTATAGTAATGAACTATTTTTCTATAGGTCTTGACAAATATCTATGGTTTGATTAAGATTTAATTATGACTACTCAATTAATAATCAATCATGATTCCAAACGGATCATTCAGAAAAAAAGGCAGGATTTAATTCAATTTTTGGCCAAAGAGATTAAGGAGCTAAGCCGAAAAAGATTAACTATGCCGATTAAATTATATCAGCTGTAAAAAAAAGAGCATCACTACCGCTCGTATATTAGGGACGACGAGTAGTAATGCTCTTTTTTTATTCAAAAAAGATAAATTTTCTTTCTTTTTTTGAATAATTGCAAATAACTTAACAAATATTTATTTTATTGTCAATATCTTTAAAGATCTACCTTATACAAAGCCCCAAGATTATTACTGGAAGTAAATATTTTTTTACCTATTTGCTCAAATTTATTTTGATTGAGCTGGGGATATTTTTCTTTTTCCATCTGAGAAATAACGACATATTGAATTTGATATTTTTTTAATAGTTGTTTGGTTAGGGTGATATCAGGTGATTCATAAATCTTAATAATATCAGGAATGCGTTTACCAACAACATCAGCTGATCCTCGCCATAGCCATTCATGCACCCACCAGCCAGCGACAGTGGGTAAACCGGTATAGGCGGAAATGCGTGCATAATCAGTATAGGAATCACCTTGAGCCTCAAGAATAACTGGTTGACCGTGAATGTGAGTATTGAGATAATCAATAATTTCTTTATCCTGGGGGAAGTAAGTTTTAAGCCATTGATCACCTTCTAAAACTACCTTACGATTTAGTGCGCCATAATAAGAAGGAATACTAAAGAATGGGTAAATAATAATAAATATTAAACTAATGCTTAGTAAAACTGCCCAAATTAATTTAAAAGCAAAATATGAACAGTTTTTAAGTTGATAGATAAAAAGACTAGAGGCAATCATAAACATAATAAAAGCCTGATATCCGAGTTTAAACATTGTGTTGGCGCGAAAGTGTTGGGGATAAATGTCTTTAATATAAAAAAATTCCGGAATCAAAATCAAAAAAGTACCAAAAGCAAAAAGAAGCAGTAAATAATAATTAACAATAATAACAGATTTAGTTTGTTTTTGTTTATTAAAAAAAAGATGAAATAAAGCAAAACCTAAAAAACAAAGCAAAAAAAATCCCCATAAAATAAAGAGCATCCAAAGAGGGGAAACTTGACAGTTATTTTTTTCAAACAATAAAGGGCCAAATCTAGAAAGATGAGTAATTTTAAAAATAGCTTCTAAATAAGAAGCGCCGCAGTTAACTCCTATTCCAGATACAAATGGAGAAAAATTAACCGCAAAAGGCAAACTAAATAACCAAAAGGTACTCATGAGTATTAATAAGGCTATTAAGAATTTTTTTCCCCAACCATAAATAATTAAGAAAGCAATTAAAGAAAATAAGAGATAAATAGGGCCGTCAAAAGCATTAGTCATATAATGAACTGCGGTAGTAAAACCCAAAAGCATAGGAAAAATAAATTCTTTTTTAGCGATTTTATTGTTTTTACTACTGTTTTTAAGCAGTAATTGAAAAATTAAAGCTAGAGTAAGTAAGACAAAAGGAATATCAAATACATGTCCATGTAAATCAGCCACTACATAAGAATAAGAAGGAAATTCATGAATAGTAAAGGGGATAAAGCGAGTGGCATTAGGATACCAGTAAGCTGTAGGATTCCAGTGAGAAAAGATTTGCCAAAATGGTTGAGGATTTTCATTGTTATAGCCTTGGGTAAAAAGATATATAGTATGAAGATTACCACCTAAATTAACTAAAAACGCTCCTAAAATCCCAAATCCCCACAGAAACAAATATTTAACAGTGGATAGAGAAAAAACTTTTTGATGATTTAGATGAACAATTAGATTAGTAATTAAAGAAAATACCTGAGTAATACCTAAAGCAAAAATGGTGGCTAAGATAAGATTATAACCAACCGCTGAGGGAAGATTAATTAGTTTAATTAAGGTGGCACCGCTTAAATGACCAAAGTAATAGTAATTAATAGGTAATGGAGCATACCACATATCAAGAGGAGGAAAGAAGTTAGCTCTTAAAATAGAATTAATAAAACCAAAATCCATAAATTTTTCTAGTCCTCTAATCGAACTTTCTTGTCCTCTAACAAAGGTCCAAAAAAAGAAACTGATAATAAATAATAGTTCTTCACCGATTATTATTGGCAGCGCTATTTTCTTTTTATTAGTGGGGCGGATTAGACCATAATTAAGCAGAAAAAAAACTCCTATCACCACAAAAATTGTACCTTGAGTAAAAGGTAGGATTTTTATTACCCCTAAAATTAGAAGAGAATAACTAATTATTATTAAAGCCAAAGTTTTAGCAATAGGATAAGCCAAATCAAAACTAAAACTAGCAAATACTTTTTTGGTTAAAGGTAAAAAAACTATTCCTAAAATCAATAATCCCAGCCACCATTTCGCGGTAATTAAAATCCATTCCATAGCTTATTTTTAGCTTATTTAGGTTGAATTTTCAAGACAATTTTGTTATAAAACAATCATAATGGATAAGAATTTTAATCCGGCTTTGGCAGAAAAACAGCTGATTGAGTTTTGGCAGCGGAAAAAATTATTTGAGATTAACGAGGAAGCATCGGCTCCTGCCTTTTCTATTATTTTTCCTCCGCCCAATGCTAACGGTGATTTACATCTTGGCCATGCGATGTACGTATTTGAAGATATTATGATTCGCTATCATCGTTTGTTAGGAGAGGTGACTTTATGGCAGTATGGCACCGATCATGCTGGTATTGAGACCCAATTTGTTTTTGAAAAAGAATTAAAAAAACTCGGTAAAAGTCGTTTTGATTATCAAACAGAAGAACTCTATCAAATGATTTGGGAATTTGTTGCGAAGAATAAGGATAAGATGAAAAATCAGTTGCAACGCTTAGGGTTTTTATTAAACTGGTCAACGGAACAATTTCCTCTTGATAATAAAATTATTAAGATAGTTTATCAAACCTTTAAAAAATTATTTGATCAAGGATTGGTTTATCGCAAGCAAAGACTAGTTAATTATTGTTTAAACTGCGGAACATCATTTTCTGATTTGGAGGTAGAATATCAACAAAGATTAACTAAGCTTTATTATATTCACTATTTCTTAGTGAAAAAATTACACTCTAAAAAATTACCGTTAAGTATTACCATTGCTACTACCCGTCCTGAAACTTTACTTGGAGATGTGGCAGTAGCGGTTAATCCTAAAGATAAACGCTATCGTCAGTTAATTGGTGAGGAAGTAATTTTACCGCTTATAAATCGAAAAATTCCGATTATTGCTGATTTAGCAGTTGATCCTAAATTTGCTACCGGTGCGGTTAAGGTGACACCGGCTCATGATGAGACAGATTGGGAGATTAGTCAACGTCATCATCTGCCTTTAATTCAGGTGATTGGTTTTAATGGGAAGATGACTCAAGAGGCAGGCAGATATGTTAATCTTACTATTGCTCAAGCGCGAACAAAGATTTTAGCTGATTTGCAACAGGCGGGTTTACTAGAAAAGGAAGAAGATTATCTGCATCGGGTAGGAAGATGTTATAAATGTAATCGTATCATTGAGCCTTTACCCAAAGAACAATGGTTTATTAAAATCAAACCTCTGCGGGATCAAGCAATTTCTTTGCTTAAAACCAATAAAATTAAGATGTACCCGCCCCGTTTTAAAAAAATTGCTATTAATATCTTAAAAAATTTTTATGATTGGAATATTTCCCGCCAAATTGTGTGGGGAATAAGAATTCCTGCTTATCAATGTAGTCAAACAAAAAAATGGTTTGTAGCGGTTTCACCGCCAAAAAAATGTGAGATCTGTGGTGGCAAAGATTTTATTCAGGATTCAGATACTTTTGACACTTGGTTTTCTTCTTCTCAATGGCCCTTTGCCACTTTACAGGCCCAAAGCCAGCAGTTTTTTGAGAGATTTTATCCTACTACAGTAATGGAAACTGGTTATGATATTTTGCGGGCATGGGTAGTGAGAATGATTATGATCGGGTATTTTGTTACTGGCGTAGTACCATTTAAGAATATTTTTTTGCATGGTTTGGTGAGAGATAAATTAGGCAGGAAGATGAGTAAAAGTAAGGGCAATGTCATTAATCCTTTGATAATGATTGATAAATACGGAGCAGACGCTTTAAGAGCGGCATTGGTGTTTGGAGTTAAAGAAGGAAATGATGTTATACTCTCAGAAGAAAAAATTATTGGAATGCGAAATTTTGCCAATAAAATCTGGAATATCGGTCGGTTAATCAAATTAAATTCTCAAATAGTCAATCCTCAAGATCAATCTGTTAACCTTAAAACAAAATCAATAAAAACTCTTAAAAAACTTACAAAAGAGTTTGAGGAAGAAAAGAAAAAATATTTTTATTATTTTAATACCTATCAGTTTGCCAAGGGATTGGAGCTTGTTTATCAATTTTTATGGCATCGTTTTGCCGATTATTATCTGGAAGAGTTGAAAGATGAGCTGATAGATGGTAAGATAGAAGTTCTAAGGAATTTACAAACAGTGTATTTTAGCAATTTACAGTTTTTGCATCCTTTTATGCCTTTTGTGACTGAGGCCGTCTGGCAGCAGTTTCATCAGGATAACACAATCTTAGAATCTAAGATTAAAAAGTAAGATAATTATCAGTAATTCATATTTTCTTTTATGAAAAGGACCTATCAGCCAAAAAAACTTAAACGGGTAAAAAAACATGGTTTTTTAAAAAGAATGCAAACTAAAGACGGTCAAAAAGTTATTAGACGCCGTCGTTTAAAAGGAAGAAAAAAATTAACAGTCTAACTTTTATATGTTGTCTTCTAATTTATTTAATACATTTTTAGTTATTCCGATTTTAAACGTCTTAGTTTTTCTTTATCACGGTTTTTTACTTTTACGCTTACCGGGCGCTTTTGGTTGGGCAATTATTGGCCTCACTGTATTAGTTAGATTAATGGTTCAGCCATTTTTTAGCCAACAACTTAAGACCGCTAAAAAAATGCAGGATTTAAAGCCGCATCTGGATAAATTAAGCCTTAAACATAAAAATGATAAACAAAAACTGCAACAAGAGCAGTTACGCCTTTATCAACAGGCAGGCATTAATCCCGCAGCTGGTTGTTTATTTATGCTCATTCAAATTCCTTTATTTATTGCTCTTTATAACACTTTATCATTATTTTTAAATAATCCTAATACTCATAAAGTAATCACTGAGATTAATCAAGTATTATATTTTTCTTTTTTAAAGATTCAGACACTTGATCCGTATTTTTTAGGCTACAATCTGTTTTTATCTCCAGCTAAAGCCAAGATTTGGTTTTATTATTTAGTTCCCCTAATTACTGGTTTGCTCCAGTATTTTCAGGTATTAACTAGTACTCCTCCATCAGCAGTTAAAGTTGAGAATGAAAATAGTGCAAAAATCAATACTAAAGACAAGGCGGCGGATACGGATGATTTTCAGAAAGCTTTAAATACTCAGATGAAGTTTGTTTTTCCGATAATGATTGCCTATTTTGCTTTTTCTTTACCTGTAGGATTATCGCTCTATTGGAATATCTTTTCTCTTTTTAGCATTATTCAATCCAAGAAGCTTTATGTTAAGGCGTCGTAATTAAAATATTTATTATAATTTCTATTTTTTTCTATGGATAAAATTGGAGTAATTAAACAGGAAGCAGAACAACTTTTAGCCAAAATGATTTCTTCTCCACAGCTGGAGGTAGTTCAGGAAGAAAATATTTTTCATATTATTATTAAAACCCAAGATGAAGCGCCTACTGTCATTGGTCGGCATGGAGAAACCATTCGCGCTCTGCAAAAGATTTTAGAAGTGATTCTTTATAAAAAATTAGGTGAGCCGGTTGATATTTTAGTTAATATTAATGATTATCGGGAAAAACAAAAAGAAAGATTAGAGGGAATTGCGAAAGAAGTAGCTGAGCGCACTAAAGAAACAGGTCAGCCGGGTTATTTGCGGGGGATGTCTTCTTATGAACGAAAATTAATTCATGAATATATTACTCAAAATTATCCTCAGTTGAGTACTTATTCTATAGGTGAAGGTAGAGATCGTCGTTTAGTAATAGATCTTAAAAAATCTTAATATTCAGCGCTGCTTAACCAATTTTTGCTAGAATAAGGTATGAGTTGGTTAGACAGTAAAAGAAAACGCTGGTGGTTGATTATTCCTTTATTATTAATCTTACCTTTAACTTTGGCATTTGATGCTATAGTTTATTTAATGGGCAGGTCAGCTTGTTTGCAATGTAGTAATTTGTTAGAATTTTTTAAGACCACTTCGTTGTCTGTATTTTTAATAGCTGGTAGCTTGGGTTATAAATTAACAAAAAAGCAGAATGACCGAAAATAATGAGAGTTTAAAATCAAATTCAGAAAGGGGTCAACAAGAATCTAACAATAAGCAAGAAGCGTCTTTTTCTAATACTAACACAGAACAGAATAAGGTTGAAGCCGATAAACAATTTGATCTCTTTTGGGAGCGGTATGGAATGGATAATTATTTTAACAAAAATCAAAAAGTTTATTTAAAAGCTTTGCAATCTCCAGAGGATTTTGCTAAGTTGATTGAGCATGAAACTAATGATTATAAACGCAAACATAAATTAGATGTGGGCTCCAATTTAAAAGAACAAGACTATCAAAAAATTAGCGACGAAATAAGAGAACAATTAGTCTTAGTATTTAGTATTGTTTTTCGCAAAGTAAGTGAGGGAGCGGCAAAAGAATTTTTTCAAGAGATTATGCAGATGGGTTACATGGAGTCACCTACGGTGATGATGACCTTAGTTTTAAATAAGCTTGATTCTTTAATTACTAAATCTAATGAAGAATATATTAATAGTGCTAATCTTAAGTCTATTTTAGAATTTCAATTCTTTCGAAAAACTTTTGTTAATAAAGTAGTAGATCGAGAGGAAGAGGTGAACAAAAATAAAAAAATTAATCATATTATTGAGCCGGTAGCCCTAACTAAATTTGAGCAATGTTCTTTTACGGATTATTTAAGATCAATACGCAAGGAGATGGAGCATGAAGCAGAATGGACAGAATATACCCATAATGTAGGGAGTTTGATGATGCATTCGGCGGGGGAAAAAGGTTTTTGGTCACAATTTGCACATTATGCTGATAAGATGGGAGCAACCGATATTGATGGTATTATGGATTTACCTGATAATCAAGTGATATTGGCCGCTTATGAGTTGTATACAAAATTTCTTCAAGGTGAATTTGCTAAATATAATTTTGTTCATCAGCCCAATATGTTTAGTGCTGATGCGCATAGTAATTTTAGTCTTTTACAACAAAGAGTTAAGGATAATCTGAAATTAATGTTTCCTCATCTTACAGATAAGGAGGAATATCGGATTTTTCGCGCTATGACGATGGGGTTAGGTTTGGCTCGAGGTGTATTTCTTACCGAACAGGAGTTAGCTGCCTGGGCAGATCCTAATTTAAAACTAGAGAGTGGTAAACCTACTTACAAAAGTTATTATACTAATGATAATGCGGCTTTAAATCCTCTTAACCCTTTGCATCATTTTTTGCGTTGGCAGAGTGATGGTGTAATTAGAGGTCCTTTACTTTTTTCGATAGTTTCAGGTATTGAACCAAAATTTATTAATAATTGGGATCATAAAAAATTATGGGAACAGATGAAAAAAGCAGAAGAGGCTTGGAATAAGGGAGAAGTGGTTTTAGAGAATAAAGACATAAAGACTTTTATGGATATTCTTACTAATATTGCCCGAGTTGGTAGTATGGTTACGCGAGCAGGATGGAGTTTACTGCCGGAGATAGAAGCTTATTTCGTTCATAAAAAAACAGAAAGTCAAGGCAATATTCAGCGAGAAAAAAGCGCCTTAGATAATCTTAATACTTTTAAGTCGATTGAGTATATAGGTTTTGATGCTGTTTATGCTTTTGTTAAGGATTATATACAGACTGATGGTTTCATTTTGGCTAATAATGCTTTATTAAAATGTTTGTCTCAGGCTAAGGGTAAAGATTTAACCGAAAGACTCTATAATGTTTTGGATATGTCATTAAAAGGAGATCTCCTAACAGAGAGTGCAAAAAAGACTTTAGAAGAACGAGATCAATTATTAAGCTATATTTATCAACAATATTTTTTAGAAGCAGAAGTTCAAGAAGCCTTTAAAAAACTGAATCCAGCACAACAAAGGGAACAGGTATATACAACAATAAAAGGATTGATGAAAAGTTCAGAGGAAGAAATAGAGAAATTAATTAAACAAAAAAAACTTCAGGATGCTGTTATTGTGGTTGAGGTAGATAACCAAGAGATTATGTATAGTAAGAAAGAAGCAGCTATTTTAACAGAGATGTTTAAAAAGTTTATTGCGCGGGGAATGGTGGGTATATTAGAAAAAAGAATTCCTTCCAAATTTGTAGTATTGGATCGTAGTCGTAATTCTAAAGATGGTATTAGAGTTTGGGAAAAAATTGCTCGCCAACTGCAGAAAGAGGAAGGTTTAAACCACTTACCTTTAAACCAGATCATGGATCAGAGATTGCAGGATTTAATGTTAGTAGAGACAATATTAAGGAAGGAAACTACAGAAAAAATGAAGGCTTTTCAAAGAGAATATTTTAATAATAATAAATGTGATTTTTCCGACTTTAGCTGCGACTATGTCATTAACGAGCAGGTGATTAAGCATAAATTAAGTTTGTTATTAGCAGAAAAAGATGTGCAACTTTATAACGAATTAAAGAAAAACGATAATCTTTCTTTAGAAGATGTTTTAAGAAGCATATATCAATCTGAGGGTAAGAATCAAGAAGAAATTGACCAGATAATTGCCAAAGATGAAAGAGTTTTAAGAATCAGAAGGAGCAGTGCTCTTTATCAAGCTATTAAAGAGCATATTCATAAAGATAATGATCAGTTTTTATTAGCAGTGGCAGAAAAAATTCGTCCTACCAATGCTCTTGGTCAACTCAATGATCTTTATTTTCCTTTTTCTATTGCGCCGGAGGAGTTAGAAAATTCTTTATTGGCTTGGAGAGCCAGTGGTGAGAAGGTATTAAAAAGACGTCTTGGAGATATTGCTAGTGTTGAAACAGAAGTTTTTGCCAGCTTAACTAAATTTATTAGTCTTTTGCCTCAGGTGGCAACAGATGGTAAACATGATTTCAAGCCGTTGGTTGAGGTAATTAAAAAAATTCAGACATTTTTACAAGGAGCTCATGGTAAGGAATATTCTTATAAGGTAGCTTATCATTTATCGCTGATGGCAATTTCCTATTTTCGCAAGGATGCTGTAGCTGATAATTTGTTGACTAAGATTTTTTCTGTAGGAAGAGTTAATTCATTAGCGGCAGAGTATGCAGGTTTTGGTGTGCCGGTATGGGAGTTTGGCATTAAAGAAGTAGATGCTTTTGTTAACGCGTTAGTCTTGGCTGAAGCTTTACCGCGTCATCCTTATGAGGCCACCAAAACCAAACCTGACATAGAAAAAAGAACCTTTTCTTTATTGGGTAAAAAACTATTTACCTATACGGTTCGAAAACCCGATTATGAGTATTATGAAGGTAAACTGCGCAAAAGTGTTGGCGCCACTTTAAAGCAATTGGCAGTTTTTGAATTAGCAGGTAATACTTTGCCTATTTTTATTATTTTATTAATTTTTTTAGCCATTAAGAAGGGTTTGGATGAATTGGGTGGCGGTAAAAAATAAAGAATATTACTATGAAAAAGTATTTTATTTTTTTATTAGGCGGGTTATTTTTGTTTAATTTAATAACATCCTTTTGTTATGCCGATAGCATCAATATAACGCCACCTTTTTCATCAGGAACGGCTAATTTAGATCAGCATTGTGGGTTTGCCAGTCAACCAGGAAAGAATCAATGCTGTCATAATCAAGATTTTTACGATTCAACATGGCTTATTAAGAATACGCCGATTCAACACATACCTGTGGTAGGGGATATATCTATGAAATTATTTTCTTTAATAGTAGATCAAGGGTTTAAACTAGTGGGATTAGATAATTTGCTTGCTTCCACTAAGTGTTTTGAAGGTGAGCCAGTAAATAATGGAAATTCATGTATTTGTCAGTTGACTCAAACAAGTAATCAGCCTACTCCTACTCCTGCTGCCTTAATGAGTATTTGCCAACACTACTTTAATAGATTAGGTTGTACTTATGATAATTGTAAAGATACAGCTCAATATAGGCGTTGTCTTAGTTGCGCAGAGACAGGCGGTATTTTAACTGCTGTAGGTTGTATTCCGGGCAACTTAGGAGCTTTTATTAGTAAAATTTTGAGCATAGGTATAGGCTTAGGCGGATTAATTAGTCTATTTTGTATTATTTCTGCTGCTTTTGCCATTCAGACTTCACAAGGCAATCCGGAAAAAATCAAAAAAGCAAAAGATAATCTTACTACCTGTATAATAGGGTTAATCTTAATTATTTTTGCTATCTTTATTTTAAGATTTATTGGGGTTGCTATTCTTCAGTTGCCGCAGTTTAAATAAGGTTAAAAATGTGATTCTATTGTTATAAGAGATATAAGAAATCTTTATTTGGGTGCAAGTAAAAACTTTAAATGATTAAATTAATGATTTATTTCTTCTTTAGTAGAGGTATATTTAGCCAATTTTTTAAAGCTTGTGCGCCCATATTAATACTACTGATCTGACCTAATAGCCCGACGCTACTACCAACAGCTCCGCCTACTCCGCCTAAAAGCACATTAGGTGCAACCGCTGGCAAGCTTGTTTTACCCACGATCATTTGTCTAATATTTTTGGTCAAATCGGGAATCATTAGAAGAAATACGGCATTAATGATAGGAATAACATATTCAAGATTATAATTACTGCTGATTAAAGGTGGAATAAAAATATTAGTTGTGCCAGTAAGCATATTTGTACTATATCCTTGCAGATTGATTTGTTTGTCTATTACAGCAAGAGTTAAAAATAGCCCAATTACTACAGGAAAAGTGATTAAATTTCCTAGTATATTTTTAAGCCAAGGCATAAAACCACTTCTGCCTGGTATGGCCTCAGTAATAATTAATAAAGGAGCAAACATAATATAGACTATGATTTGAATATATGAGTAAAGTAGCAAAAAAAAGATTCTAAAAAACAAGAATAACAACCCAATAATAACAATGAACATAAAAATAATATATAAAATAATTGGACCCAATAACACACCAGTAATAATACCGATAATAGTACTGATCAGCCGTGCTAAGTTGATATTTGCTTCAGCACCTAAGCTTATACCAACTGAGGCCTCACCACCTAGCGCATTGCCTAAATCACCAATCTTAGAAGCAATGCGGTAGACTAAAAGTAGAGTCAAAAAATTTAGTACTATGCTAATAATTCCTTTAATCATATTAGGAAGAATATTATAGAAGGCATTTAATCCAGCAAAATATATATTAAAGTTTAAGGCAATAATGTCAATAAGCCCTTTGTTTAAGTATGTATTTATAGTGTCGGTAAGATTTAAGTTTCCTGCCGGCGCCATAATATTAATTACAATAAGAGTGGCAATATACATTAAATCTATTAAGAAACCGGCAATTGCATAGGAGAACGTGATTAAAAGCATCGCTATGACTATTTTGGGAAGAGAATTTTCAATGTTAACTACGGTTTGAGGATTTATTTTTACTTTAAGCATAATCATTAAGCCGATACTGATGATAATCAATACCATAATGACATAAACTAGGTTGCGAAATGTTTTCCAGATAGGCATAAATAAACTCAAAGAAGCAAAACCGATTCCGGTGGAATTATTGGCGGCATAAGTTTTGGGAATAAAACCTGCTTGTTGTAAGCCTGAGTAAGCCCAATATAACCCCGAAGCAGGTGGATTAGCATAGGGGATTAAAAGGGCATCAGTTACTATACCAAAAAGACTAGTTTTAAAATTTTTTTTATCATCATCTGGATTATTAGTGCAGGATTCTCCTACTGCAAAACATAACAAGCTTTTAGTTACAGCTACAAATTTTTTTCCTTCAGGATTAGAGTTATATTGAGGTTGATCTAAGATAGCGTAATTTGATTTACTTATCTCATAATTATTATTTTTTTGTGAATTTCCTTTTTTAGTAAAAACAAAAAATAGACTAATAACAAGAGAATAAATCACCACCGCCAAAAATATTTTTTGGAGAAGTTGCCAGCTTTTTTGTAAGTAAAGTTTTAGATAATATAAGACCATAAATTCATTTTACTAGTTGATAATAAATCTATCAATTGGGATAGCAGGATAATTCTTTTTTAACCAGAGCTCAAAGGCGGCTCGGCTTTGTGATTTAGGCTGATTAAGGGTAACCATAAATTTATCTTCATTATAATCAAAATCAATCTG
>CAZYRU010000014.1:0-13598 GCA_964649995.1 uncultured Gammaproteobacteria bacterium | reverse complement strand
TATAATCAAAATCAATCTGAAAATCTTTATCAATCAAAGGTAAATTTTGGCGCAGGGTAGTTTTTTGATCGACTAAAACTTGGGTAATCTCGGGTAAAATCTCTTCTTTTACACCGGTAGATTCTTGATTAATAGGAATTAGCGTTGGCTCCAGTGTAGGTTGGGAGATAGATTGGGGGGCAAGCAGAGTGGGAGTGGGAAGATTTGGCGGTAGGGATTTTTTTGACTCATTTTTTTTCAGTAGCCAAAGAATTGTTATTAATATTAGAGCAATAATTACTAAAATAAGTAAAAATATTTTTAAAGGATTTTTAATTATTTTCATATACTTTAATTTATTATTTTTTAACTCCAAAAGCGATACGATATTTAGGGTAAGGATAATATCGATTTTCATTAATCGGTGGCGACTGATTACTGCCATAATAGGGATCAAAGGCCATAATCTCACCGTTTTTTACTGCAGTGACAATAAAAAAATGGCCGGTTTTTTCAAAATTAGCCAAGACAAACATTACCCAACCCGCATCAAGATATCTTTTAAAATCAGGTGCAACTTGATGGGCGTAGGTTAAGTTATAAGTTATATAATCAGTAGTTTTGAGTCCGTATTTTTCAAGTATCAATTTAGCTGAACTATAATATGAACCGCCGCAACCAAGAGATTGATTATTTTGTTTATAAAGATCAACTACCTTAGGAGGAGTGTAGTTTTTATTAATAAATGAAGATAAAAGCATCGCGACACTAGTAGGGCCGCAGCCAGCATAACAGATTGTGCAACCATCAGGTAAAGAATAAGAATTATAACCGCTGTCGCATTGAGAGTAATATACAAGGCCGTTGTAGGTTTTAACGGTTGAGATGTCTTTAATTTTTTGATTATTCTGTTGATTATTTGTTGCAGTGTTCTTTGATTTCTTTTGGGAATTAGTTTGCTTAGGAGAGGGAGAGAGATTCAAGGATGGTTGATTATTATTTATTCTTATTCCGCTAAATAAATCAAAATAATTTTTAAGATAATCTAAACTTTGTTGAATAATTTCTGGTTGGGAGATATCTGTTTTTTGCCTATTAATGGCGGGAGAGATACTAGTATTGGTTATTAAAGCTAAAGGAGAATCTGTCTGGGCGTTTTGGGTATGAGAGCCAATTGATGGATTATCATTACTATTGTCATTATTAGCAGATTTTGCCGTTGTTAAAGGTAGCGGTGATAAAGGATTATTGGTTAGAGAATTAACTTCAGCTTGATTTTGTATCTTAGGATTAAAAATAGTGGGGTTTGTAGATTGTGCTAAAGAAGGAGAAAAGGTGGGTTGATTAATTTGTTTGGCCAACTCTTCTTGATTATTTTCTTTAGGGTTATTTACCAAAGGGTTGTTTATGTCATAATTTATTTGGTTTTGGGAAACTACCTGATTCTTAATTGAGGAAAAATCATGAGGATAAGTAGTAATTAATAAGGAGTTGTTTGATTGAGAATTCTTAGTTTTAAGCAGATTATTTAACGCGGTAGTTAAAATTATTAAGAAAACAAGAATCGTTGATAAGATTAAAATTATTTTTTTCATTATTTTAAGTCAATTTTATTGACAAATTAGTTTTTATTCTTCATAATGAAACATATGGCCGGTTTCTTTGATTTTATAAAAACTAATCTAAACAATGCAAATCAAAATCAAGCCGTTTCTGTTGATCAACCACAACCACTTAACCAGCCTAGCTTACCGCCGCAAACTAATTCTTCATCTGTCTCTAATCAAATACCGGTAACTGCACAAAAACCTACTGGTTTAGCCTCAGCTGTAGTTGTTCCTCCTAACAGTTTAAATAATCCTAATTTAACCATTAAATCGCCACCGGCACCAGTTAATTCTCCTGTTTCGTCAGCTGTTGATAACAAAAAACCGGTAGCGATTTCTCAACCGGCCAACAATAATTTAGGTACTTCTTTGAAAACCAATTTTAATAATGAAAAGAAAATAGAGATTGATTTAATGACTCATCTTACCCAACGTTCCAATCGTGTGTTTCTTTCGGCCCAGACCAAAGCCAAAGAACTACAGGCGCAATTTGTGGATTCAGAGCATTTATTACATGGTTTAATTTCGGACATAGAAATTGCCAATTTATTAGCTGAATTTAAAATTCAAGCCCCAATAATTGAGGAAGAATTAATTAAAATTTACAAAAGAGAAAATAATCAAATTATACCTCAGCCTTCACCTCGGATTAAAAGAATTCTAGATAACTCCTTAGTAATTGCTCGTAAATTAGGTTTTGAGTTTATTTCACCCGAGCATCTACTGCTGTCTTTATTTGAAGAAGGTGAAGGAGCAGGAGCAAGAATTTTAGCTAAATTGGGTTTAAAAAAAGAGGAGTTGAATAAAAAAATTATCGGTAAAAGGGAAGGTTTAACTCAAGATCAGCAAGAGGCTCAAAAAAGAAAAAGTATGCTTGAACAATATACCATAGATATGACGGCTAAGGCCGCTTCTGGGCTTTTGGATCCAGTGGTTGAGCGATATGAGGTAATAGAACGGGTAATTCATATTCTTTCCCGGCGGACTAAAAATAATCCGGCTTTAGTAGGTGAAGCAGGCGTAGGTAAAACTGCTATCGTTGAAGGTTTAGCCCAACAAATAGTGAATAAACAAGTACCAGAATCTTTACTGAATAAAAAGATCTATTCTTTAGATTTAATGGGGATATTGGCCGGTACCTCACATCGGGGTGAGTTTGAGGAAAGAATGAAGAATTTAATTGAAGAAATTAAAACACGTAAAGGTGAAGTAATTTTGTTTATTGATGAGATTCATAACATAATTGGAGCAGGTGGTGGAGAGGGTTCTAATGATGCTGCTAATTTTCTTAAGCCAGCTCTCTCACGGGGGGAAATTCAACTTATTGGTGCTACTACTTTAACTGAATACCGTAAATATATTGAAAAAGACCCGGCATTGGAAAGAAGGTTCCAACCTATACTTGTACCTGAGCCGAGTGAAGAGCAAGCAATTAAGATGTTAAAGGCGATTAAAAGCAAATACGAGGCCTTTCATCGGGTACAAATTCCCGATGATGCAATTGAAGCAGCAGTTAGATTATCCAAACGTTATGTAGGTGATCGATTTTTACCAGATAAAGCAGTTGATTTAATAGATGAAGCTGCTTCAGCAGTGCGGTTGCCTTTAATGTCGCTTCCGGAAGAAATTCGTTCACTTGAAACAAGAATTAGCCAATTAATTCAAGAAAAACAAGAAGCTACTAAGAATACAGACAAAGTTAGAATACGTATTCTTAACTCTAAAATTGATGAGATTAGTAGTGAACTGAAGGAAAAAAAAGACGAATATAATCTTAAAAAAAGTCAGACTACTACCGCGGTTTCGGTAGATATGATTAAAGACATAATCTCACGCTGGACTGGTATTCCAATCTCTAAGATTACTGGTACCGAGATGGAAAAATTAGCTCACTTAGAAGAAATTATGCATCAGCGGGTAATTGGTCAGGATGAAGCAATTTCCGTGGTAGCTCAGGCTATAAGAAGAGGAAGAGCTGGACTTAAATCAAAAGTAAGACCAATCGGAGGATTTATTTTTTTAGGCCCAACTGGTACGGGTAAAACAGAATTAGCTAAAACATTAGCTGAGGTTTTATTTGGTCAGGAAGAGGCAATGATTCGTTTTGACATGACTGAGTATATGGAAAAGCATGAAGTGGCTAAGTTATTAGGTCCGCCGCCTGGTTATGTAGGATATGAAGAAGGAGGGGCATTAACTGAGGCAGTAAGGCGTAAACCCTACAGTGTGATTTTATTTGATGAGGTAGAAAAAGCTCATCCTGATATTTTTAATATTTTATTGCAGATTTTAGATGATGGTCGTTTAACAGATAACAAAGGTCGGACGATTTCTTTTAAAAATACGGTAGTTATCTGTACTTCTAATATTGGCTCACGAATTATTAATGAAGAGTTATTAAAAAATACTAAAGGTGAGATTAAAGAACCAACATTGTTATCTACTTATACATTTTCTCCTCGCGGACGAGAAATTATGACAATCGGCAACAAAATTTTTGAGAAAAAAGAGAAAACTAAGTGGAATAATAAAATGTTGCTTGATTATTTTGCTGGTCAAGAAATAGAGGGAGAGGCGCAGTTTCCTATTTATGGTTATGATACTCATGCAATTAACTCACAGGGAAAGGAGATGATTTCTAAAGATAACTTAATTTATTACCGCACTTCTACTACTTCTAAGATTTGGAAAGTAATTAATTTAATTGAGTATTTTAAAGATAGTCTAGTAATTAATGCTTTACCCGATGCCCCAGAGGAACAACTACCAACAGTGCGGTTAAAGACCCATGCCTTTACGCCGGATGAGTATGAAGTCATTTCTTACCAGGACCGGTTTTGGAAGCGGAAAGAAAATTCACAGGATTGGCAAACGGGTTTTTTAAAAGATTACTTTGCCGATCAGACATTGGAAAAAGGCAACTTTCCGATTGAGTATTGGGATATTCATACTTTTTCTCCCTCAGGTAATGAGATTATAGTTTCTGGTGACAATTTATATTTACGCAGTAATCAAGAGAAAAAGTGGGTGGTTAAATCAGTCAAAGAATATTTTGGTAATGATTTTCCTTTAGAAAAGGAGATTGAGGAAAAAAACAAAATCGAGGAGGAGAATGTCCGCCAGCAGATTAAAAGGATGAAAGAAAAGGTAATGGCCGAATTGCATAATTTCTTCAGGCCTGAACTAATTAATCGTTTTGATGAAGTAATAATTTTTGAACCCTTGCGATTTTCTCATATGAAACAAATAGTCGCGATTCAGTTAAGAGCGGTGGAAAAATCGATGGAAGAACAGGATATGGGTTTGGCCTATTCTGAAGCTGCTTTAAGAGAGATAGCCAGAGCGGGATTTGATCCGGTATTTGGTGCTCGTCCTTTGCGTCGGGCCATTCAAAGATTAATCGAAAATCCAATTTCCAGTTTGATTATTGAGAAAAAACTAACCACCGGTGATCAGGTATATGTAGATTTTGATGGCGAAAGTTTTGTTTTTAATGTCGAAAAAACAGTAATAATTAATGACAAAAAAAATGTTAAAATAGAGAAAGAGTTTGAATGTCTTAGTTGTAAGCAAATTTTTACGACTGAGATAGTAGCAAATTCAACTGTTATTTGTTCTCACTGTGCTAGTACACAAGTTAAGGAAAAAACAAAATGATTAATAACTATACTCCACTAGATCTTAAAAAATTCAAAAATGACGGCAATGATAAGTTGAATACTTTACTTTTGGCAGTAGCTTCTTTTACAGCTTTGGTATTTGCGGTTTTACTTTTTATTTTAATCCAAAAGAAGCTTAATGAACCACTTAATACTACTACTAAAGCTACCGAAATAACTGAAGAATTAATTATTTCACCCTCGCCCGAACCTGAACCAACTACACCCGAGCCAACCGAAATTTTACTTACTATTACTCCTACTGCTAGTTTATCTGCCACTCCAGCGGCCTCGCTTATTCCTTCTGCATCATCTGAATCTGCAGAAGTAAACATAAGTAGTCAAAGCCCTATTATTACGCCATGACGCTTCCTGCTTATCTGCCGGTTGATTTTATTTATTTTATTTTACAGCTTATTCTTATTTATTTAGTTTCCCGTTGCGTAATCAACGAGTTATTTTTATTGCTTTTGGATTTATTTGGTAATCAAAAGCTTGTTTATAATCTCTTAGCCCTATTTTTTTTGCCCGGTACGATCATTCATGAACTATCACATTTTTTAGCCGCGACAGTACTCTTTCTAAGGGTACGTTCTTTTAGTATCTGGCCTCAGTGGCAGAGTAACCATTTAAAATTAGGGAGTGTAGTGTATGAAAAAAAAGATTTATTGCGCAGTATTTTAGTAGGAATAGCGCCTCTTTTTGGTGGTTTGGCCTTCTTTTTGTTTTTAGCTAATTTTAATATTTTTCCTCAGATAAATTGGTTAGTCAATCTTTTTTTGCTTTATTTAATTTTTGTAGTTTCTGTCAATATGTTTTCTTCTAAAAAAGATCTGCAGGATTTATTGTTTCTAATTCCTTTAAGTTTAATAGCGGGTTTGGTGATTTATATTTTTAATCTACCAATTGATCTTGTATTTAATAACGGTTTTTGGCACAATATAATTATTATTTTCCGGCGTATTAATATTTATTTACTTTTAAGTTTAGGTATTAATTTAGGTTTTTGGCTAATACTAAAATTCGCCGGAAGATTAATTAAAAAATCATGACTCATCACTTACTTAGTCAGGATTTGCAAATAGATGGTCAGATAATCAGTGGCCCCCTTGATCCTTCAGTTAAAGACTTAGGTAGTGTAATTAATAAATTGGTGTCTTTTTTAATTCCTTTTGCGGCGGTTATTTTAGTGTTGATATTTATGTGGGGAGGATATGATTTTTTAATGTCTCAAGGATCTGCGGATAAATTAAAAGCGGCTAAAGCTAAAATTACCGCCGGAATCATCGGTTTTGTTTTATTGATATTGGCTTACTTTATCACTAATCTTTTTGCCAGCCTCTTTGGTTTTAAAGGACTTTAGTTATTAACGCATGATTCTAAAAACAATTCAATTAAACAACTTTCGTAATTTTGCTAAGACGCAGTTTGAATTTGATCAGTATCTTACAGTAATTATTGGTGAAAATGCTCGGGGAAAAACCAATCTACTTGAGGCAATTTATATGATTGTTAATGGTAGTGGTTTTCGCGAAACTAAAGAAGAAGAATTAATTAATTTTATAAAAAATGATATGGGGATTAGGGCGGAATTTACAGAAGAAAACCGCTATTCTAATTTCGAAATCTATTTAAGAAAAAAAGAGGCGTGGCTAGAAAAAAACTATTTTTTTAATAAAGTCAAAAAAAGTTTTTGGCAATACTTAAAAGAAGTACCGCGGGTAGTTTTGTTTACCCCAGAGCAAATCAGCATTATTAATGGTGCTCCTGAAAAACGGCGTACTTATTTTGACAAACTGATTTCGAATTACGATCTAATTTACAAAAATAAATTAATTAATTATGAAAGTGCCTTGCGCAAACGTAATAAGCTTTTGGAGATTTATCAGGATTCTATGAGATTAAAAGAGGAATTGTCTTTTTGGGATAATTATTTAGTGGAACAATCGGCTTATTTAACGAGCGCGCGTCAGAAATATATTGATTTTTTAAATCAATATCAAAAAGTTGATAGTAAAAAATTTAATATTAGATACTTAGCTAATCCTTTTACTTTTTCCCGCTTAAAAGAAGTTGAGCTTTTAGAAAAAAAGATTAGAAAAACTTTAATTGGCCCGCAAAAAGATAATTATGAGATTGATTTAGTAGAGGAGACATATACAAAAAATCTTCATCATTATGGGTCTCGTAGTGAGCAGCGGCTAGCGGTTTTTTGGTTAAAACTAAATGAAATTCGCTATCTAGAAAAAGAAACCAATACGTCACCAATTTTATTACTGGATGATGCTTTTTCTGAGCTTGATTTAAAAAATAAAAAATTGCTTTTAGATTTAATTCAAAAATATCAAACTATCCTTACAACCACCGAAGAAAATTTATTAACATTGACTCAAATTAAAAAAACTTTAATTAGACTTTAGAGGTCTATCCTAATAAAACACTATTAATAGTACATTTATTACCTAATAATTTTTAGTAGAATTGAAGAGTGAAGATTATTTTTAGTATTTGTTATGTTTAACAAAAAATTTATTGCTATTTTAGTAGTTTTAAGCGTGATGATAGGCGGGTTAGTTTATTGGGATTTTTTATCTTTAACTAAAAATACAGTTACAAAAATAGTTTTTCCACACCAATCGGTAAGCCAAAGTTTAGTACCAATTGAAGAGGTTAAAGTAAATTCTTATCGTCTTAAACGTTTAGCAGAGAAAAAAGGGCTATCAGATGCTACTTCAACCGACAAATATATTAATCAGCTAGTCCAAATTAATAAACAACCAGAACAAATTTCCAACTACCAGGCGTTTGTGACGGTTAAGGATGAAGCAGTAAAAGAACGCGCTAAAAATAAATCTTTTGTCGAGATTTATAACGAAGCTTTAAAATGGGTTTGGGTTGAGGATGGTATTTTAAATGGAGCGGTGGATAAATGGCTTTTGCCGGAGGTATTTCTTAATCAAACACCTTCTTGGTCAACTAACCCTGTTTTAGGTCAAAGTGTAAGCGATTGTGAAGAACAAGCTTATACTTTAGTGGCTATTTTAAGAGCTGCCGGTATGAATGCAGAGAAGGTGCGGGTAGCAACCGGTAAGGTTAATTTTGCCGGTGCGATTGGTGGTCATGCCTGGGTGGAGATATATGATGATGAAAATAAAAACTGGTTTCAACTTGAGCCTTCTTCTGGTAATTATTATGATAGTGAGACAAAAACTTTTGTTCCGGTTGAGGGTTTGCCTTTTGCCTATTTTAAAACTCATCAATATCCGGCGCTAGAAATATGGGTTTATTTTAATGATCAATATTTTTGGGATAATAATCACCAACAAGGAGTCAGACCGAGCATTTGGGAAAAAAATATTCCCAACTTAACTATTACTTTGCTTTCACCTACCTTTTCCTTAATTCCTACGCCTACTTTAATTACATTTCCTTCAACTCCTTTTTCCACTACTGACTCGGCAAATATAATTACCCAGCCTCCGTTGAGCAATTTACAGATGCAGCAGGGTATGCTGACACTTATTAATTATCTGCAAACAAAAAAAGAGAAGAAAAGTTTTAAGCTTTTAGTTGATTTTTTAACTGCTGAAATTAATCAGAGTTTAATTTTAAATCAGTCTCAGAAAGAAGCTTTGCTTAAGTTAATAACAACGATTAGTGATTTTTATGAAAGTAATAATTTTTCTTTGACTGATTTAGATAATCTTCATAAAGATTTAACCGCGATTTTTTCTTCTACTAATATAATAGTAACCCCGTCCGTAACTGATTCTTTAACTTCTCCCACTCCTATTCCAACTCCATCTTCTTTTCCCTTTTTAAAAAGAATTCAGTTTTGGCAAAAACAAAAAAAAGCGCCGCCTGCCTTACCTAGTTTGACTCCTACCTCTGTTTTAGAGAAGCAAGAAACAGCTCCGTCTGCGCTTCCTTAATTTTGTTGTGAGGAGTGATATTATATATGATATTGATAATTGTTAGTGTTGACTAGTGTAAAACCTAATTTTTTATAAAGGGTATTAGCACTAACGCGGCTAGGTCGAGAAGTAAGTTTTATAGTTTTAGCGTTGAGTTTTTTTGCTTGCAAAATAGCAGCTTTAATTAAGGCTTTACCAATACCTTGTTGACGATAGTGGGAGTCGACTACTACATCTTCAATTGTAGTTCGGCTGAAGCCTTGTAGTTGTGGAGTATGAATTAAGGTGGCCATACCAATAATTTCCCCATGTACATTTTCTGCTACAAAAATAAAACTTGACGGCGCTTTAAGCATTTTTTTCAAAAAACTCGCGTTAATAATCGAGGCGGGGGTAACTAATTGTTTTAATAAATGGGTAATTTGTTTAGCAATCTTAGGATTTGTTTCTTTTAATAATTTAATTTTATATTGCTTATTGAGCATATATTATATATATTATTACATTTTAATAAAAATTTCTTTACACCTTAGAGGCATTAGAGCTAAAATAGAATAGAGTAAAAAATATGAAAAAAATAATTTTTGTTATTTTATTACTGTTTGTTTTATTTTCTTTTTATCCTCTAGTTTTTACTCCGGTAGAATCAGCTAACATTCCGACTAAAGAAGAAATGCTTGAGGCGGTGGTTAGTAAAATTATTGAAGAAAAACAGATTGAGGTTTTACAAAAAAAACAGTTATATCAAAGATTAGAATTAACAGTAAATAAAGGGTCGCTTAAAGGTAATAAGATTATTATTGAAAACGGCAATATTCCCTTTGTTAATAATCAAAAATATTATCAAGGCGATCGTGTATTTATTTCCTATTCTAAAAACGATAAAGGCGAAGCTGTTTTTTATATTCGCGACTATATCCGAAGAAATTATTTATACTTGCTTTTTATTATTTTTATTATTCTAACAATATTTATTGCTAAATGGCGCGGTATTACCTCTCTTCTTGCAATGAGTCTTTCTTTTTTAATGATATTTTATTCCATCCTGCCAAATATCTTAAATGGTTATGATCCGGTTATTACTGTTATTGTGGCGTCTCTTTTTATTGTTCCTGTCACATTTTTTCTTTCTCACGGATTTAACAAAAAAACATTTGCGGCTATTATTAGTAGTCTTATTGTTTTAGTGATTGTCGGAATTTTATCAGTTATTTTTATTGAGGTAACTAAATTAACCGGGTTATCTTCAGAAGAAGCCGGTTTTTTACAAATATTTAAACAAGGAACGATTAATATGAAAGGAATTCTCTTTGCCGGAATCATTATCGGTGCTTTGGGAGTTTTGGATGATATAACAGTATCTCAAGCTGCGGTGGTTTTCCAGCTGAAAAAAGCTAATAAAAAATTGTCGCAAAAAGATTTATATAATCAAGCAACAAATGTCGGCCAAGACCACATTTCTTCCATGGTAAATACTCTAGTTTTAGTTTATGCCGGAGCCGCTTTGCCATTATTTTTGTTATTTGTTAATAATCCTCATTATTTCTCTGAGATTATTAATTACGAAATAATTGCCGAAGAAATTGTGCGTACCTTAGTCGGCAGTATTGGCCTTATATTAGCAGTTCCTATTACTACTTTGATTGCTTCTTACATGGTGTAATATCCACTTTAGAGATATCATTTAACAGATTCCAGCTCAAATTGTGAATAACAAAGAGCTCCTGGAATATATTGTCATTCCTATCTCTCTTGTTATTCTACTGTTTCTTATCATTTCTTGCATTAATAAGAATTGATCATTGACGATTAATTTATAGATAATAGGAGTGAAGAAGAATCATAAATGATGCCAATAGTACCTCTATTAGAGATTACACTAAGAAAGTAAATCAATGGTTTTAATTTTGCATTAAAATGCGGAGCAAAGGCGTCTGGAACAATTTAATCCTTATAGCCTCAAGCCATAACTTTTAATACAATCTTAATCTATTGTATCAAATTTTAAGAAATTAGTCCTATAATCAAGGCTAAATGGGACATTTGGGACATTAAAAAAAGAGTATTTTATTTGATATTTTCTTTTATTTCACCAGTTATTGGATTAACAATTAAAGAATAAACAGGTGCATATGCTCCATGACTAGGTTGTTTGTTAGTAAGTTTTACAAGAATTTCTTTTTCTGTTTCTTGTTTTTCAGCACTAATCAAACTCCACTGAGCAATACCTTGTTGAAATAGTTTAGGATATTTATCTTTTTTTATTGAAAATTGTTTAAACGCATCGTCGGAAATATCAAACGGCTGAAAAGAAACAAATTCTTGACTGATTAAAATATAGATTTTTCCCTTGTTTGTCTCAAAGGTTGTTAGAAAATCAAGGGGTCTTGATTTATTTATAACTTGGTTTGATTGATTAATTTGGAATTTTTTATCGTTGACCAATTTTTGGTTATAAAAAATACTTATTATTAAAGCGGTAATACTAACAAACAAGTCAAGCCAATTTCTTAAACTATCATTTAAATCTTTTTTTTCTTGATACTCAATTATTTTCAATACTTGTTTAATAGTTTCAGGTTTTTCTTTATCGTATTTTAGCAACTCTCTTATTGCTTCTATTTTTTGATTATTTTTCATACTGATTTATTAAAGATCTGTATTTACAATAATGACACTCAAGATTTGATTCCGGAATTTCATTTAAATCTAAAGTTTCCTTTATTTTATAAATAGTTTCTTCAACCCACAAATCACTTCCTTCATGAGGAATAATCTCAAGTTTAAATTCAAGTTTGCCGTCAAATATCCGCTCGCCCTTTAAGCCGTTAGCAAAGACAAAATAAGCAGTATTTGAAACTTTAAAGCCTTTTTGCCGGAAAATCCACTGATACCACTCAACCTGCTTTTTATAATCTTGCTTATATTCATCTTCAAGAGTTATTTTTTTTGATGTACTGGTTGTTTTGTAATCAACAATATGAAGCTCTCCTTTTGAATTAATCCAAAGATCATCAATTATCCCGCAGATTTCTAAATTAGTTTTTTTGTGAATAATTGAGGCGCCGATAAAATGATGATGATCATCGCGCCATTCAGGAAGATCCGGATGAGAAAAAGGAACAGCATCAATATGATATTCGTCCATTAATAGATGTTTTTGGCCGTTTTTCCGAAGCAAATCAAACTCATTTTTTAAGAGATGATCAACCGCATCATTTAAAGTAAAGCCCGGACCCTCTGGTCTTTTCAATCCTAATTTTCTGTCTAAATAAAAACATCTTGGGCATTCTAAAAATAACTCCATTTTCGATCGGGAGATCCTAAAAGGCTCTTTTGATTTAGGATCGTACAAATTTTTCTGGCGTTGGGAGTAGTATTTGGGCATTTTTTAATATTAAAAAATTTTAAACAATAAATTTATTACTTGAACAAAGGTTAAAATTACAGTGACAATTGTTAACCAAAGCATTACCATTTGAAGTTTTTGATTTTCTTTTTCTAAATTTTTGATTGTATTTTCTAAAGATTCTATTTGTCTATTTATTAAAATAGCGTTTACAATATCATCACTCATTTTTACTAAATATTTTTATTAACTCCTCAAAACTTTTAACTTGATATCTTTTAAATTCTTCTTCCTTAATATATAACCAACCAAATTTTATTTTATTTTGTAATTGATTAATATCATCACACCACTGGGCTAATCTTTTTATTTTTAAAGGATCATCTAGATCTTCTTGACCTTTTGTTTCAACAATATAAATTTCTTTTTCGGTTTTTTTTATAATAAAATCAGGAAGAAAATTGCTTATTTCACCTGTAGCATTTTGGTAATCAATTTTGAATTGAACCGCAAAATAATTTTTTACATAAGAAACAATATCATCACAGTTTTCAAGAAAAGCTGCAAATTCAAGCTCAAAATGACTATCACCAAAAATTTTGTTAAAAGGACTTTTTTTAGGAACAAGATAGGACTGATCTTTTATTAAAAAGGGCCTACATTTGCTCATTTTTATATAATTATCAATTCTTGCCTCTCCTTTATCTAAAATTGTTAAATTATTAATTTCTTTTTTAAAATTCTCAATTATTGTTTTTTTAGCTTCAAGCTCTGATAAATTTCTTAATACATTTAAATCTTCAATATTTACTTTTTCAGTAAATAAATAATTAATGATAAATTCTTTGATTTTACCGTATAAAATATCATAACCACTAACAAGCCTTAATTCTTTCATTATTGTTTGAGTAAAATATCCAATAACACTTTGATAATCTGGAACTAAATCGCTATTCATTTTTGTTTTATGAGTAACTTCACCAGTAGTAATATCTTTAAAAATAATTTCTCGTTGTTCTTCTTTTGAAAATTGCTTTAAGTTAATTTTTTGATGAGAAAATTTTTTTAAATCCAAATCCGAAAGATTTTT
>CAZYRU010000013.1:0-15073 GCA_964649995.1 uncultured Gammaproteobacteria bacterium | reverse complement strand
TATCTTATTTTAATAAGATAAAACAATAAAATTATAATCTTTTATCTACAAAGCTTGAATTTAATTTCAACTTCGTTTAAAATGATTTAATATGTCGCGCAGGAAAAAGTTAATTAAACTGCCTTTTTTGAAGTTTAAGATTAATCGTCGGACGATTTTAAACATTATTGGCTTTTTATTAATATTAACGGCAGTAGTATTGTTTTTATCTTTCTTAAAAACTTTTTCCATTGAGAACAATGGCAAGATTCTATCTCAGATTAACGCGCTAATGATGGCTAAATTTTCTGGGTTGGCGATCTTTCTTCCCTTTATTATTCTTCTTTTTGCCGGGCTATTTTTTAATAGCAAAAAACTAAAGTTGATTAAAGCTAATATTATTATTGGTTTAATTTTAATTTTTATTGCTCTTCTGGGATTATTTAAATCGGGTGAGTACGGTGATTTAATCTTTACCAATTTAAGTCTTGATTTTTCTCCTTTTGGCGCTTTGGCGATATTAGTGGTAACTTTTATTATTGGTTTGATTTTATTTTTAGATACTTCGGTTGATATATTTTTTCTCTTTATTTTTAATCTTAGTAAAACTTTATTTGGATCTATTTTTCGGTTCTTTTTCCGTGGCAGTAAAGATAAGATAGAGAAAAAGGTCGAAAAAAATCAACCGGAATTTATTCAAGACAAAAAAATTAGCGAAAAAAAGCCATTGTTGTCATTTGGGGGCTCAGCCTCTCAACCTCCTCAGGTTTCTTCTTTTGCCGGCCAAACTACTGCAGTAACTTCAAATGTTAAGCCGGAGATAAATATTAAACCTTTAACCAGTAGTTCTAAAACCAGCTGGGTTTATCCTCCTTTGGCTTTATTGGCGGATTTTTCTCAAAAAGATGCTGATCGAGGAGATGTTAATTATAATGCTCAGGTAATTGAAAATACTTTAAATAGTTTTGGTATTAATGCTAAGGTGGTGGAGTTTAACAAAGGGCCATCAGTTACTCAGTATGCTTTGCAGATTGCTCAAGGAACAAAGTTGTCCAAAATTACGGCTTTAAGCAACGATCTAGCATTAGCTTTAGCAGCAACCACAGGTCAGGTGAGGATTGAGGCGCCTATTCCGGGTAGAGCGTTGGTTGGGATTGAGATTCCCAATCTTAAACCACAACTGGTAACCTTAAAACATCTTTTGAGTTCTCCGGTTTTTGCTAATAATAATGATCCTTTATTAGTGCCTTTGGGTTTAGATGTTGCGGGTATGCCGGCAGTGTATAGCGTGAATAAAATGCCTCATGTTTTAATTGCAGGAACAACAGGGTCGGGAAAGTCGGTGATGCTTAATTCTTGGATTTGTACCTTTTTATTTCGGGCTAAACCTGAGGAGCTAAGAATGATTATGGTTGATCCCAAACGGGTTGAGCTTACTCCCTATAATGGCATTCCCCATTTGCTAACCGAGGTAATAGTTGAGCCGGAAAAAATCTTATCTGCACTAAAATATACCGTTGGCGAAATGGAACTGCGTTATAAAGAATTTGCCAAATATGGCGTAAGGAATCTTGATAGTTATAATCAACTGGAAGGAGTAGAAAAAAAACCTTATATAATGTTTATTATAGATGAGCTAGCGGATTTAATGATTTTTGCTCCGGGCGATGCAGAAGAATTAATTACCAGAATCGCGCAAAAAGCTAGAGCAACCGGCATTCATCTTATTTTAGCTACCCAAAGACCTTCGGTAGATGTAATTACAGGATTAATGAAGGCGAATATTCCGGCGCGGGTGGCTTTTAGTGTTTCTTCTATGATTGATTCTCGCGTGATTATTGATATGCCAGGAGCAGAAAAACTTTTAGGAAAAGGTGATATGTTATTTTTGCCTCCGGATCAAGCTAAACCGCGCAGAATTCAAGGCCCGTTTATTACCGAAAAGGAGGTAAATCAATTAGTAAAGTTTTTGAAGTCGCAAAACCCCGAAGTGCATTATACTCAAGAAATAACTGAACAAGAAGTTAATTTGGCAGGCAAAAATGGTTTTTCTGCTTCAGGAGCAGAAGGAGAAGATCCGCTTTTTAAACAAGCACTGGAGATAGTAATGCAGTTTGATAAAGCTTCAGCCTCACTGCTTCAACGGAGACTCTCTATTGGTTATAATCGGGCAGCGCGTATTTTAGATCAGTTACATGAGGCTGGTTATATTGGTCCAGCAGAAGGATCAAAACCTCGTGAGGTAATTAAAAGATCGGTAGAGCCAAAAAATACCGCTATTAATAATAACTAAAGGTTTAAGACAAGGTTTTATTTTGAGAAAGCAATCATTAATCCAAGAAATACAAAAACAATTTCAATGATCCACAAGCGCATGACAATTTTGGGCTCTTCCCAACCAATAAGTTGTAGCCAAAGGTGAAATGGAGCGACAGGAAAAGCTTTTTTCTTAAGGAATTTTTTACTTAAAATTTGAATTAACGAGCTTAGTACTTCCAATAAAAACACTCCTCCCATAATCGGTAGTGCAAATGTTTTGCCTAAAATTAAGCCGATCACAGCAAAGGTGGCACCAAAGGATAAAGCGCCGGTATCACCTAAAATAATTCTAGCCGGATAAATATTAAAGTAAAGAAAGGCCTGTAAACCACCTAACCATGAAGCAATAAAAATACTGCTGGGGGAATCAAGGATTGAGCGAGCAATTGTCCAAAATCCAATCAGCGCAATTAATAAAATTCCTGCCGCCAGACCATCCAATCCATCGGTAATATTAACAGCATTAGCAAAAGAAATAATTACAAATGCAGCAAAAAGGATATACCACCAGCCAATTTTAAAGACGCCAATAAAAGGAATATGAATAATATCAATCTTTAATTCGCTATAAAGCCAAAAGCCAATTATTAAAGCGAGAATGATTTCAATGATTAATTTATGGCGCATTCTAATACCAAAGAAATGTTTTTTTTGCCAAAAAAATATCTTTGTTAAATCGTCATAAATACCCAAGAATGCAAAAGAAACAAAGGCAAAGATTAAGATTTTAATTTCAGAAAACATAGAAGGATAATTGATCGCCAGTTTTTTATTAAAAAATAAATATAGTGAGATAAAAAAAGTAAAGATCAAAATAGTGGTAAAGACAAGCAAAATACCACCGCCTACGGGTATGCCTTTTTTTGCGTTATGAAAACGATCAAAAATAGGTGTAGGTTGATTAAAAATATCTCTAGTTTTTTGTAAGGCGCGTTGAGCTTTAAGTTTATATAAAAGGTTGATAAACGGTACAATTAGGACCGCATTAAAAATAAAAGAAGTAAAAACTACTAAAAAATAAACTGCCATATTATTTTAGGGAATGATAATCGGTACTATTTTTGGAACAAAAATAATCAAAGCAATTATTAAGGCTCCCAGAGCATAAATTAACATTGCTCCGGCAGCGGCATCTTTAGCGATTTTAATGTCTTCACGAATTTTTTGGTCAATAGCATTATTCGTATTTTCCAAAGCAGTATTGATTGTTTCTATTGCTAAACCGGTAAAAATTAATACTATAATCAATAAAAATTCAAAATAACTAATTTTAAGAATAATACCACCAATAATAGAAAGTAGAGAAAGAGTTAAATGGATTTGGTAATTGGGTTGAGTTTTAAAAGCTAGAACTAAACCGGCAAAAGCATTTTTAAAAGAAATAGTATGTTTTTTAATTTGTCTTTCCATAAATTAATTTTATTAAAACTTGTGCCAATTTTTTGGGGTGATGTCTTAAAATACTGCGGGTTAATTTATCGGCTTTGTTTTGGTGGGTAATTACATTATCAATAATATTAGCTTTAATAATCTGCGCCTTGATTTTTGGTGCTTTATCTAATTTTACTGCTTTTTCTTGATTTTTAGAATACCATTTTAGTATCTCCGGCGCAATTTTTTCCTTATTCAAAACAACCACATCAATATGACGGCCTAGATATTTCTCTAAATCGTAAAGATGATCTTGCGCACTGTAATTGCTGGTCTGTCCGGATTTGGTCATTAGATTCATCACATAAATTATTTTAGCCGGTAGGCGGCTAATTATTTTTTTTACCCCTGTTACTAATAATACCGGAATAATACTGGTATAAAGATCACCTGGAGCAATAATAATATAGTTTGATTTTTTAAGGCGGTTGATTGCTTTAGGATTGGCACTGGCTTTAGGTTCAAGAAAAGCTCTTTTAATTCGGCTTTTTTCATAATTATCCTCATCAATTTTACCTTCACCTTTGATTATTTTGCCATTGTTATATTGGACGCATAAGTTGGTTTTAGCAAAGGTAACCGGAATTACTTCACCTTTAGTTTTGAGAATAAAGCTGGCATGTTTAATTACTTGATCATAATTAGTCGCTACTTTTTCTAAAGTAGAAAGAAAAATATTACCAAAGTTATGTCCTTGCATATCGCCACTTGCAAAACGGTAAAGAAAAAGCTGGCGCCAAAGAAGAGGAGCTTCAGATAAAGCGACTAAACATTGGCGTAGATCACCAGGTGGTAAAACTCCCAACTGGTCACGTAATCGACCGGTAGAACCGCCAGAATCCATCATTGAAACAATTACTCCTAAATTAATATCATAAGGTTTTAAACCACTTAGCACAACATAGGTGCCTGTTCCACCGCCAATTACAGTCACAACTTTTTTTTTCTTAACCATTATCTTTGGGTTGGCAAATAATAATTTTATAGATATATTTTACTAAATTCTCATTTTATAAAATAGCTGACTCCTTTTCTTTGTCATTCCCGCTTTAAGCAGGGATTAAAAATACCCTTGATCTCCAATTGAGTCGGGGATGAGAGTATTGGTTTTAATCATAATATTATTTGTTCATAATATTTTACACAGAACCTAAATCTGCTTGACTTTTGTGGAAGAATGGTGTTATATGGTTATATATGGTGTTTTTTGGTGAATATCAACTTTCATTTACTGCTCCAGGCAGAATTGTTTTACCCAAAAAGATCCGCGAACTTTTAAAAGGGAATGTTTTTATTTTAACGAAAGGTTTTAATAGTTGTCTAGCAGGATTTGATCGTGATGATTGGGAAAAAAGAACTCAGGAATTAGTACAGGTATCTTTGCTTGAACAAGACAATTTAGAAAAAAGAAGATTTCTTTTTTCCTCAACCGTTTATTTGGAAATTGATGATCAGGGAAGATTTGTTATCCCCAAAAATTTACTAGAATATGCTGATTTAAAAGGAAAGGTAATAGTAGTGGGGGTAGGTGATCATTTTGAAATCTGGAATCAGGATAAATGGGAAGATTATAAAAAACAAAATATTTAAAGTAATGCATACACCAGTACTTTTAAAATTGGCCGTTAAGGGATTAGCACTTAAGAAAGAAGGAATATATATTGATGCTACTGCGGGTGAGGGTGGGCATTTACAAGCTATTGCCAAAAAATGCGCGCGGGTGTTGGCAATTGATATTAACAAGAAACAGATTGCCAACCTGAAAGAAAAGTTTAAACAGCAAACAAATATTATTTTAAGGCAGGGAAATTTTGCCGCAATAGAGTCAATTGCCAAAAAAGCCAACTTTTATCCGGTAGATGGAGTTTTGTTTGATTTTGGTTTATCCTATTGCCAAATTAAAGAGGCAGGTTTAGGGTTGTCTTTTAACCAAGATCAGGAGATTTTGGATATGCGATTGGATAATGAACAACCGTTATCAGCCTATGTGTTATTAAATACTTGTTCTCAAGAAGAATTATTTACTATTTTTGCTAAAAATTCTGAGGAAATTTATTCTCAGCAAATAGCGCGGGAAATCGTTAAGATTCGTAGTCGGAAGAAGATTATTTATGTTTATCAGCTTAAACAAATCATTGATTTAGTTTTAGGCAGAAAAAATAATTATCGTACCTATGCTCGGATTTTTCAAGCTTTAAGAATAGCGGTTAATAATGAGTTTGAGAATATTAAATTAGGCTTAAAAGGAGCATATCGATTGCTTAAGAGTAATGGTCGTTTGGTAGTCATTAGTTTTCATTCGCTTGAGGATCGAATAGTGAAACAATTTGCCAGAGAACATAATCTATTACTGCTTAATAAAAAGGCAGTAGATAACAATAATAGTGATTATGACTTTGAACGATCGGCCAAAATTAGAATTTTAATTAACAATTATTAAAATGAAAAACATTGTTATTTTACTATTTTTAATGCTTTTTTTAGCCAATATCTATACTTTTATTTCTAATATTAATCTTAGTAATGAGATTACTTATTATGAACAAGAAACAAAAAGATTAGCTCAGGAAAATCAAGAATGGGAAACAAAAGTGTTCGCGGTTGATTCGTTAAAATATGCCTCTTCAATGGCAACGGCTTTTAAATTTACCAAGAAAGCTGAGCCTATCTATTTAGATAACCTAAAATACGCCTATAATCAATAAACTATATGAGATTAAAATTGATTTTTTTAGGTTTTTTGCTTAGTTTTCTTTTAGTAATAGCTAAATTATTTTATCTGCAAGTTTTGCATCCTTATGCGCAAACAGATGATCTTTATTTAAAAACCCGTAAAATTCTTCCGCAAAGAGGGAGGATTTATGATCGTTTAGGTCAACCTTTAGTTGTAAATATTACTAATTATTTATTCTATCTTGAGCCAAAAAAGATTATCGATAAAACGCTTTTTGTTGATAAGGTAGAGAAAATTTTAAAAATTGGTGAGGCAACGCTGGAGGCAAAGATTGATTTAACTAAAGAATGGGTAGCGGTTAAAATGGTGGATAAAGAAACAAAAAATAAACTACAAGCTACTAATTTAGCTGGAATTGGCTTTGAGGATAAATTTGGCCGGTATTATCCTGAGGCGTCTTTATCCGCTCATATTCTTGGTTTTGTAGGTAAAAAAGATAATGGCGAGGATATTGGCTACTTTGGAGTAGAGGGTTATTATGATAAAGATTTAGCCGGACTACCGGGATTTTTAAAAAGCGATCGTGATCTTTTGGATAAACCGATTTTAATTGGCACTCAGGAGAAGATTGATCCTGAAGATGGGCGAGATCTTTATTTAACCATTGATAAATCAGTACAACAAATTGTGAAAAAAAAACTGTTACAAGGTATGGAAGCTTATAAACCAAAAGAGGGGTGTGTAATTGTAGCTGATCCTTATACAATGGCAATAATGGCTTTGGTATGTCTGCCGGATTTTGATCTTGATAGATATTATCAATTTAATGAGAGTTTTTTTAAAAATCCGGCGATTTCAAGTTTGTATGAACCTGGTTCAATTTTTAAACCTTTGATTATGGCTGCAGGAATTGAAGAGAAAAGTATTAAGCCCGATGAAATATATAACGAAGAAGGACCGATACAGATTGGCGAATATACCATTCGTACCTGGGATAATAAATATGAGGGTAAAATTTCTATGAGTCGTATTCTGGAAAAATCTTCTAATGTTGGTATGGTTTATATTGGCAATAAATTAGGTAAAGATAAAATCTATTCTTATCTTAAAAAATATGGTTTTGGTAAGCTAACTAATATTGATCTTCAAGGTGAAGTAAGCGGTTATTTAAAAGATAAAAATGAATGGTATCCAATTGATTATGCCACTGTTACTTTTGGTCAAGGAATTGTTGCTACACCGCTACAGATGATTACAGCTTTTTCCTCGATTATTAATGAAGGAAAGTTGCTTCGGCCTTATATTGTTGCCAAGGCGGTTAGTAATAATCAAGAAAAAGTCGCTCAACCTAAACTAGTACGTCAAACCATAAGTCCAAAAACATCAGCGATTATCCGTAAGATGTTAACAGATACAGTTGAACATGGTGAGGTGCGATGGGCAAAACCTCAAGGTTATAAAATAGGTGGTAAAACCGGAACGGCGCAGATAGCAATTGAGGGAAGATATGACCCCAGCAAAACCATTGCTTCTTTTATTGGTTTTGCACCATCTGATAGACCAAAGTTTATTGTTTTGGTGGTTTTAAAAGAGCCACAAACCTCAATTTGGGGTTCAGAAACCGCTGCTCCTTTATTTTTTGATATCGCTAAAGAATTATTAGTTTACTATAATATACCACCAGAGCCATAATCTTTTATTTAATATTAAAATTTTTTAATATATGTGGCGAAAGCTGAAAAACCTTGGGCATTTTGGATTAGCAATCTTAGCTAATATTTGGTATGGTTTTCCTTCCCAAAAAATTAAGGTGATTGGCATCACCGGAACTGATGGTAAAACTACTACCACTCATCTTATTTTTGCAATTTTAAAAGCAGCAGGAAAAAAAGCCTCCTTAATCTCGACTATTTATGCTAAGATAGGGAGTCGGGTTTATGATACGGGTTTACATACCACTACTCCTTCCTATTTTTTAATTCAAAAATTACTGCGAGAAGCAGTTAATAACCAAGAAGAATATTTTGTGCTGGAAACAACTTCTCATAGTCTTGACCAAAAACGAGTTTGGGGAATAAATTATTTAGTCAGCGTGGTTACTAATATTACCCATGAACATCTTGATTATCATCTTACCTATCAAAATTATTTAAAAACTAAAGCCAATCTTCTTCTTAATTCCCAGATGGCGATTATTAATCGTGATGATGCTTCTTACTTATTATTAAAAAAAATTCTCACGGCGAAAAAAAAACAGTTTCTTACTTATTCTTTAAAACAGCCGGCAGATTATAGTTTTAATTCAAAAACAATCCTTCCAGAGCTGGCTGATTTTAATAATTATAATTATTTAGCTGCCTATAGTGTATGTCGATATTTAGGGATTAAAGAGAAAATAATTATTGATACCTTTAAACAATTTACTTTACCACAGGGACGATTAGAGACGGTTTATGATGGAGATTTTAAGGTAATAGTAGATTTTGCCCATACACCAAATGCAATTGCGGTTTTATTGCAATTTTTAAGAAAAAGGGCAAAAGGCAGAATTATTCATGTTTTTGGCTCTGCTGGGCTACGTGATACTACTAAGCGACCGGAAATGGGTAAAGCTAGTAGTCAATATAGTAATGTGATTATCTTAACCGAGGAGGATTATCGTACAGAAGATCCTATGATTATTGCCAAAAGCATTGCTTCAGGTATTAATCAAGAGGTTCATTATCAGATTATTCTTGATCGCTATAAAGCGATTAAAAAAGCTTTGCAGATAGCGAAAAAAGATGATGTAGTAGTTATTACCGGTAAGGCACATGAAAAAAGTCTTTGCCGAGGCAAGAGGGAATATCCTTGGAATGATATTGAAGCGGTCAAAAGATTAATTACCGATTTACATCTATGATTGTATTTTATCCTTCTCATGACTATTTTTCTTCTGATAAAATTAATAACGCTGATTTTTTTGGGGGGTTTGGTACAAAACGGACTAGTGAGAGAAAAATTTTTAAATCTTTTTATCCTGTTGGTGCCTATCAAACTCATTCTACCAATATTCACGTAGTGACTGCTTATCAATCAGTAATAAACAATGCTGATGGGTTAATTACTAAAACTAAAAAAATTCTCTTAGTAATAAAAACTGCGGACTGTGTTCCTATGATTTTTACTGATCAAAAAAACAAAATTATTGGGATTTCTCATCAGGGTTGGCGGGGTACGTTGAAAAAAATGGCGATTAAGATGGTTGAGGCAATGATAGATAATGGCGCAATGATTCAAGAATTGATAGTTTTTATTGGTCCAGCAATTTGTAAATTGCATTATGCTGTTGACCGTCAGCTTTATAATCAATTTGCCCAAGTATTTAATCTGAAAGCGCAAGATAATCATTTAGATTTAAAAGAAATTAATCGTCAGCAGTTGTTAACTCTAGGTCTGAAAGAAAATCAAATTGAGGTTAGTTCATATTGTCCTTTTTGTCAGCATGATCTTTTTTATTCTTATCGGCGTGAAGGTAAAAAATTGCAAGGAAGAATGCTTAATTTCATTGCTTTAAAAGATTAAAATAAGACAAACCGCTTATTAATATAAAAATTAATCAGTATAATATATACAATGACAATTAAACTGCTAACTCACTCTAACAATATTTTTATTTTAGGGATAAAAGGAGTAGCGATGGCGAATCTTGCCCTAATTTTAAAAAAGATGGGAAAAAATGTAGTAGGATCAGATGTTAAGGAAGCGTTTCCTACTGATCGGGTATTAGTGAATAATAAAATTGCGGTGATTGAGAGTTTTGCGCCGGCGGCTTTACCTAAGCAGATTGATTTAGCAATTTATTCTGCTGCTTTTGGAGGAATAAAACATCCGCAAATTAAGGTATTAAAGGCAAGGGGAGTATTAATAGCTGATCAGGCGAGGATAATTAGCGAACTTTTAGATTTAGGAAAAAATAAGATAGCAGTTTGCGGCTGTCATGGTAAAACAACTACTGCATCTTTATTATCATATGCGTTGATTAAATTAGGTAAAAAACCGAGTTATTTGGTTGGTGCACCCAATTTTAATGAATTTTATGGTGGTGATTTTCAAAAAACTGATTATTTTGTGGTTGAGGCAGATGAGTATGCGATTAATCCTCCTATTAATAACACTCCTAAATTTTTACAACTTAATCCTAATTCAATAATCTGTACCAATATTGATTTCGATCATCCTGATGTTTATCTCAATTTAACTTCAACTCAACAGGCCTTTCTTTCTTTTTTTCAAAAAGTAATTTCCTGCAAAAAAAAATTATTAGTTTGTCATGATGATCCTAATTTAATGGTGTTAGCAGAGAAAATGCCACGAGAGAGTTATCTGAGTTATGGTTTTAATTCCCACGCGGATTTACAGATTAAAAATTTTTCGGTGAGGACAAAGTATAGTGTTTTTCGCTTGAATTATCTTGGTAAAGATTTAGGTGAGTTTAAGCTTAGTTTATGGGGAGAAAAAAATGCCAGTAATGCAGCGGCAGTGATTTTTCAACTTTTTAATTTAGGTTTTTCTTCTGGAGAAATTAAAACTGCAATTAAGGATTTTTTAGGCGCTAAACGTCGATTGGAACTACTATTTCAAAATCAAAACCTGAGTTTATTTGACGATTATGCTCATCACCCTAGTGAAATTAAAGCAACTATTTCTGCCTTAAAAAGTCGTTTTCCCGCTCGACCGATAATAATTATTTTTCAACCTCATACTTATTCTCGAACACAAGCATTGCTAAAAGAATTTAATGAAGCTTTAAATCAAGCTGATTTAAGTTTAATCTTGCCTATTTTTTCCTCTGCTAGGGAAAATTCTGCCGATTTCAACATCTCTTCTCTAGATATTAAAGGTATAAACAATACCGATCGTTTACAGGTAGTAGCGAATAAACAAGAATTATTGGAAAAACTACCGCAGTTTATTTTGCCAAAAAGCATTCTAGTTGTTATGGGTGCAGGAGATGTTTATCAACTAAAAAATGAGATTATTAAAATTATTAAAACTTTATGAAAATTCAAAAGAACGTTAATTTAACTGCTTATTTAACCTTAAAAACCTCAACCATTGCGGAAAATTATCTTGAGGTTAATCAGAGAGAAGAATTAATAGATCTTTTTCAAAATAAAAATCATTATCCTCAACCGTATTTATTTTTAGGCGGCGGTTCTAATGTAGCAATTTTGAAACCTAAGGTAGAAGGATTGGTAATTAGAAATAATTATCGGCAAAAAACAGTACTGGTTGAGGATAAGCAACAGGTAACTCTTCAGGTGAGCTCCGGTTATTCTATGTCGCTTTTGGTACAAGAAGCAATTACTGCTGGTTGGGGAGGATTAGAATATCATTTTGGTTTGCCTGGTACGGTAGGAGGAGCTATTTATATGAATTCCAAATGGACTCGTCCTTTAAGTTATATAAGTGATTCTTTGGTAAAAGCTAATTTAATTACTCAGGAGGGAGAGTTAAAGACAGTTAGCAAAGATTATTTTCAGTTTAGTTATGATTTTAGTCTTTTACAAAAGACTAAAGAGATTGTTTTGGAGGCAGTTTTTTGCTTAAAAAAACAACCGGTTGAAATTTTGCGCCAACGCGCTCAAGAAACCGCTGCTTATCGAAGAAAAACCCAACCGATAGGAGTGTTTAGCAGTGGTTGTTTTTTCCGTAATCTTGAGGAGGATGATCGATTAAGATTAAACTTACCTACTGCTTCTGCCGGTTATTTAATAGATCAGTGTGGTTTAAAAGGTAAAAGACAAGGGGGATTTTATGTTTCCGATAAACATGCTAATTTTATTTTAAATCAAACAGGAGGTAAAGCAGAGGATTTACTTAAACTTTTACAGCTAATTAAAGATCAAGTAAAACAAAAATTTCAGGTAGAATTAAAAGAGGAAGTAGTGATTATTAAATAAAAAAAGCGATTTAATTGTTATTTTTTTAATATGCAAGATGCTTTTCTAGTTAATGGCGGTAAGAAACTAAAAGGTGAAGTAATGCTGTCGGGAGCGAAAAATGTGGCTTTAAAAATAATTATTGCCGCTTTGTTGTTTGAACAAGAGATAATTTTAAAAAATATTCCCCGTATTAAGGATGTTGATCTGCTTTTGGAGCTAATCAAAAATCTAGGAGGAAGGGCTGAATTTATCGCCCCCAATACAGTAGTAGTGGATGGACGACAGATAAAGAATAATAAGATTGATTTATTATTAGGAGCTAAAATTAGAGCGTCGTTTATGTTTTTTGCTCCGTTATTAAAAAAATTTCGTCAATGCTATGTACCCAATCCCGGTGGTTGTCGGATAGGCGCTCGTCCGATTGACAGAATTGTTAAAGGAATTATGAGTTTAGGGATAGAGGTAGAATACGATTCTAAAACTGGCTATTATTTTGCTCAGGTAGGAAAAAAAATTAATTATTATTATCTTTTTAATAAGCCTTCTCATACCGGCACGGAGCTACTGATTTTAATTGGAGTAGTGTTAAGTTTGCTACCTGATTTTAATCATAAAATAGTGATTGATAATGCTGCTTTGGAACCGGAGATTGATGATTTAATTCGGTTTATGAATTTAGGAGGAGCGACAATTAAACGTTTGGGTAAAAGGATCGAAATAGGAAAAACAATTAAGCTGGAGCAAAAAGTTAGCTATAGCATTATTAGCGATCGTAATGAAGCAATTACCTATGCCAGTTTAGCAGTTGCCGGTAAAGGTGAAATTATTATTAAATCGCTTCCTAAATTATTGATTAATACTTTTTTAGATAAACTGCAACAAATAGGTGCGGGAGTAGAAGAACTTCAGGCCGGTTGTTTTCGTTTTTTTTACCAAAGTCCGCTATCAGCTTGCAATATTGAGACTAATATTCATCCAGGATTTATGACTGATTGGCAGCCAAACTGGGCAGTAATAATGACACAAGCTTATGGTACCTCGCGGATTGTTGAGCGGGTGTTTGAGAATCGTTTTGCCTATGTTAAGGAATTAAATAAGCTTGGAGCGCATATTGAATTTGCCCAACCTAAGGTAGCAGATCCGCAAAATTATTATTATTTCAACTTTGAGCCACAAAAGATTTATCAACAAGCTATTTTAATTCATGGACCAAAACAGCTGCACAGTGGCGTAATTAACATTACCGATTTGCGCGCCGGAGCAACCTTAGCAATTGCCGCTTTAATTGCGCAGGGAGAGTCAATTATTAATGGTGCTTCAATTTTAGAACGGGGTTATGAAAATTTTGGAGAAAAAATTGCTAAGTTAGGAGGAGAGATTAAAAAGATCTAAAAATAATATGGATAAATTGATTAATCGCACGAAGCAATTTGTATTTGCCAAACAGAGTAATATTCTTTCTTCAGCGGTTTTATTAGCATTCATGATTATTGCGTCAAGGATTTTTGGTTTTTTACGCTATCGAATTTTAGTGAGTTATTTTTCCTCATCTGAATTGGATATTTTTTTTGCCGCTTTTAGAATTCCTGATTTGATTTTTGAGATTTTAATTACCGGCGCTTTTACTTCAGCTTTTATTCCTGTGTTTATTAAATATCAAGATAATATGGAGAGTTTAAGCAGTAATATTTCCAATATTATTAATTTTATTATTGGTTGTTTGATTATTTTAATTATCATGCTTTGTTTTTCGCTTAATTGGTTAATTCCTTTAATTACGCCCGGCTTTAGTTTACAACAGACAAGAATGTTAATTTACTATTCGCGAATTTTACTGTTATTTCAGCTACCCTTTTTAGTGTTGGGCAGTATCGTAACCGGTATTGGTCAGGCTAACAAAACCTTTTTTTTATCAGCTTTAGCACCAGTAATTTATAATCTTGCCATTATTGTTATTACTTATTTTTTTGCCAATCATTTATTTCTAATGGCACCTATCATTGGTGTAGTAATTGGGGCAGGGTTGTTTTTAATTGTTCAAATTCCGCTATTATCACAAAGTAATTTTACCTATCGTTTTATCTTAAAAAAAACGGCGGATTTAGTGGAATTTTTAAAAATGGTAGTACCGCGGATTATTACTGTGATTATTGCTCAAATTGATGCGACGATAGATCTTACCTTAACTACTTTGTTAGGATTAGGGTCTTATACGGTTTTTTATTTGGCTCAACATCTTCAGCTTTTACCCGTATCGGTTATTGGTGTTGCCTTTGGACAAGCCTCGTTGCCTTATCTTTCTGAGATTTATCAGGCTAAAAAATATGAAGAATTTAAAAAGTTAATCATTGACTCTATTCTTAATCTTTTTTTCATTGCTATTCCTATTGCAAGTTATTTTATTTTTGCCCGTACGCCACTGATTAGATTATTCTTTGGCGGCCAAAAGTTTGATTGGAATGCGACTGTATTAACGGCATTGACTTTATCAGCTTTTGCGCTTTCTTTACCCTTTCATATTATCTATTATTTTTTAACACGCTGTTTTTATGCATTTTTAGATAGTAAGACACCATTTTTTATTAGTTTACTTAGTGTTTTAATTAATACTTGTTTAAGCTTGATTTTTATTTTAATCTTTCATCTGCCGGTTTGGGCGATTGCACTAGCTTTTTCTTTTTCTATCATTGTTAATGTGATATTACTACTGGTTATTCTTTATAAAAGATTGGGAGGATTTAAT
>CAZYRU010000012.1:0-15365 GCA_964649995.1 uncultured Gammaproteobacteria bacterium | reverse complement strand
AAAAAAGTAGATACTCAATATGAATTTGTAGTTACGCTAAGCTAATTTTTTTATGGATAAAAATTATTTACTAAAAAAAGTAATTAATCCTCGGTTTAGAGATTATTCTTATGCTATTACCTTTTTTATAATATTTTCCTTTTCTGTTTATTTTTTGATTCGGCCAACTATATTGTCGATTGTTAAATCTAAAGTTAAGGTGGAGGAACTAAGAAAAATTAATGATTTTTATGATACCCAGGTAAAAAAAATTATTGATTTGCAGACTAATTTGGAAGCCGTTCGGGATGATCTGCATTATGTTGAAGAAGCCATACCGATTTATCCGCAGGTAAATAAAGTTTTTGGTGATTTAAAAAATACTGCGGCCAAAAATAATCTTTTAATAGAAAAGCTTAATTTTGATAATATTAATCTTACAGACAATAAGGTGGCAAAAGAAGCAAAAAAATTTGAGCTTGATCTTAAGGCAATGGGGTCTTTTGAGGATACTAAAGCTTTTTTGGAGGAGTTAACTAATCAATTAAGACTAAAAACAGTGGGAGAGATGAGTCTTACTAAAGAAAGTAATGTCTCTGCTTCGGAGAGCAGTCAGTTAAAAATTGAAATTTTAATTAATAGTTATTATTTATGAATCGCAAAGAGGTTCTTTTATTATCAATCTCTACTTTTTTAGTAGTAGTGGCTTGGATGATTTTGGAGATTTATAAAATTACGTTTTCTTCTACCTTAGCTCAAATTGAAGGTATAGGTATTAATAAAACACAGTTGAGCACCGAAGTTATTAAAGTTTTAAAAACTAAGCAACCATAATTTTTTATGTATTCAGAGTTATATCTTAAACAACCTATTAAAGTTCCCACTTGGGTTTTTATTTTAATACTTAGTGGTAGTTTTTTCTTTTTGTCTCGGATATTTAATCATACTGCTGTTCCTTCGCGGGCCGCAAAGACATCCTTAAAAAAACTAGAGATAGTGAATGTCTCGCCTACTCGAGTCGGGGTGTTTTGGCAGACGTCAACTAAAGAAACCGGTTGGTTGATGGTGGGAGAAAATGAAAACAACTTAAATAAAACCTATTTTGATGAACGAGATTTAACAACTAAAAAAAATAAATATTTTTATCATTATGTTTTAGTCAAAGATTTACTTCCTAATAAAAAATATTACTTTAAAATTTTCAGTGAAAACGGAGTAATTAGTAATAAAGGCAAAGCGTTTATTTTTAAAACACCAGCTAAAATACAGCTTTCTGCCGCTATCAAACCAGCCTATGGTAAGGTTTTTTTACCCAATAATCTTCCGGCAGAAAACTCTTTTTTGATCTTAACTTATGATAATAATAGTTATCCGCTACTGACTATGACAAAAAGCAGCGGAGAGTGGTTGATTCCTTTAAATAGTATTATTAATAAAGTCAACGAACAGAATATAGTGCCACAGATAAATGATAAGGTCAAAATTGCGGTAGTGGGTGATTTTAATTACCAAAGTAATATTGAAGCATTGGTGGCTAATTTGAGTCCTTTACCGCAGATAATAATTTTAGGTAAAGATTATGTATTTTTAGACCAACAAGAGATTTTAGGCGCTAGTAGTTTAGCCGCGACGAATCAACCTAAGACGATTGATATTTTTTATCCTAAAGAAAATGCTCTTTTACCTATTTCCTCACCATTAATCAAAGGTATAGCTTTACCCAATCATCAGGTCAATTTAGAATTGACAGCAGCGCAAAAAAAATATTATTTTAAGGTACAGGCTGATACTGATGGGCTCTGGAAGGTGGCTACCGAAGTACAACTACCACCTGGTCCGGCGCAATTAACACTAACTACTTTAGATGAGAAAAATCAACCAGTGACATTAACGCGTCACTTTACTGTTGCCAAATCAGGCGAACAAGTTTTAGGAGAAGCGACTGCCTCAGCAGTAATTACGCCAACTGCGATTATCTCACCTACTTTAGTGCCTACAATAGCTCCTACTACAGCTTTTACTCCATTTCCTTCTCCTACGATCAAAGTAGCTGGTAGTAATTATTATCATTTAATTCTTGCTAGTTTTTCCTTAATTATTTTAGGAATAGGAGTAATGGCGATTTTTTAATATGAGCTTAGTTGATCTTATTGTTTCTATTAATAAAATTAGTCTTTTGGCATTTTTTGTTACATTGGGATTTTTAGGCTATGAATTCTATTTATTTAAAAAAGAGAAAGAGAGTAAATCAAAACCCATTGTGCCTAATTTTAATGAAAATTTGACGTTAAACAATACCACTAATACCAATAATTTTTTGCGTCAAAATAAGCCAAAAAAAATTTTTAAAACTAATCCATTAATTTTGATTATTTTATTGATTTTACTGCTTATTTTTGGTGGTTTATCTATTGTGGGGTTTATAAGCATTAAAGAAACTTCAGTTAATCCAGCTGTAATTTTAACTCCTACGCCAAAGATCATTTATAAAAGAGCTAGCGGAATTAAGATTTTTGATGAAAATTTTATTCCATTAAATGAAGTAGAGATAGTCAAAATAAAACCACAAACCAAACTAATTATTGGCATCGATAAAATTAGTGGTATGGATATTGATAAAGCTCGAATTCGTGTTAATAAAAATCAGTGGGAATTAACCGATATTACGGAAAAATTTGACAGTAGTAAGAATATTTTTTATATTGAATATATTATTGCTTCCGAAGAAAGTCAATTAAAAATTGAGGCGCAGTTGCACTCTAAGAGCGAAGGTTGGTTAGGAAATTAATTTATGCTATTTAAAAACAAATCACAACTAATTACCATTGGGTTATTAACTCTAACCTTGGTTTTAGTGGTGGCGGTTATTTATTTAAGTAGGGTAATTACGAGTGAATCAGATACTGGAGAAACTCAGAATCTGACGGCACAAAAGATTAAAGCGGCTAATGTTACTTATAATAAAACCCTTGCTTTAGCTTCTCCTTCTCCTACTCTTACTCCTTTAGTTTCTGTATTGCCAACAATAACTGTTACTGCTGGAGTAAGTCCGACGCTAAGCGTACTTATTTCTCCAACAGTGAATAATTTATTAGCTTATAATAATGATGCTAGTATTTCACCTACTGAGATAATTTTAGCCTACAATAATGAACCTACCTCTGAACCTACTCAAGAATTGGAATCAAGCAGTCTTTCCGGTACTGTGGTAAAAACCAATACCTTGCCTGCCTCAGGATTTATTAATAATGCCATTATTATGTTTACAGTAGCGGGTTTACTTATCTTCTTTTCATTTATGTTTTAGGTTAATAACAAGGAGCTTTTAATAATTTCATAAAATTGGTAGGGGTCAAGTGAAGCTTTGCCTATAAGAAAACCATTGATGGTTTGGGTATTAAGATAAGAGAGGAGATTGTTTTCATCTACACTGCCGCCATAAATAAAGTTGGTTTTTGGCGAGAGCTTTAAGTGATTTTTAAATGCTACTACTTGAGGAGGTGATTCATTTTTACCGGTACCAATAGCTTTAACCGGTTCATAGGCAAGGAAACGACAGTTGGCAAATACCGGATCTTTTAAATTGCGCAGACAAAGGATAGGTTCAATTGCATATTTGAGGGCCATAAAATATTTTTTCTTTAAAATAGTGGTAGTTTCTTTAAAATACCGGCGTCTTTCACTATGACCGATGATAACATATTTAACTATATTTACTAAGGATTGGGCGGTAACTTCTCCGGTATAACTACCTGTTTCAAAACGCGAAATATCTTGAGCGCCTAATTCAAGATTAGGGAGTGAGGGGAGTTGGTTTTTAAGCGGTATGAGAAAAGGAAAAGGCGGACAAAGAATAATTTTAATTTGATTATTAGTCAGTTGTAAAAGCAACTTTTGATTTTGAGTAATTTTCTCAAAGAATATTTTATTCCAGTTAATGAGTTGGTTTAAAGAGAGATTTGCTTTCCAGTTGGCGATGAAATAAAGCATATGCTACTATTATAATTTAGTCAGCTATTAAGTTACAAGTGGAGAAATCAATCAAAAAATTAGCGTTAATGAAACAGATAAATTTTCATCAATTAAATGCTCAACAGCAAAAAGCTGTAGCTAAAATTAGTGGTCCATCCTTGATTTTAGCTGGTGCTGGCAGTGGAAAGACCCGAGTATTGGTTTTTAAGGTAATTAATTTAATTCTTCAGGGAGTATCTCCGGAAAAAATTTTAATGATTACCTTTACTAATAAAGCCGCTAACGAGATGAAAGCGAGGATTAATCAGCATTTGCAGCAAGATTTAGGATTTGTGGGAACTTTTCATTCTTTTTGTTGTTTAATATTGCGTCATTATGGTAGCGAGATTAAGATTGATCCTAAGTTTATAATTTATGATGAGGAAGACCAATTAAGTTTGCTGAAAAAAATTCTTAAAGATAAAAAAATCAATAAATACTCACCCGCATATTTTCTTAATCGTATTTCCACCGCCAAGAATATCTTGATTTCTCCGGAAAAATACTTGGAGGTTTTTAGCGATCATCAAGCGTTTATTACTGCAGAAATTTATTGGCAATACCAAAAAGCATTATTAAAAAATAAAGCTTTAGATTTTGATGATTTGCTTGTAAATACAGTTTTGCTTTTCCGACAGAAAAAAGAGATTCTGAAAAAAGTGCAGCAACGTTATTTATATTTATTAGTAGATGAATTTCAAGACACTAACTATGCACAGTATGAATTAACTAAACTGATTGGCGCGCGTTGTAAAAATGTTACAGTGGTAGGTGATTTTTCTCAAAGTATTTATTCTTGGCGAGGGGCAGATATTAAAAACTTAGCGCGATTTCAGGAAGATTTTCAGAATGTGACCTTTTTTTCTTTGGAAGAAAATTATCGCTCCACCAAACGAATTCTAGATTTTGCCCATCGGATTATTTCTCAAAACGAAACCCATCCGGTTTTGCGGCTTTTTACCCACAACGATGAGGGAGATGAAGTAACAATCTATCAGGCAGAAAATGAACAAGATGAAGCGCAATTTATTGTTGATCAACTTTTTCGTTTGAGTTATCAGGGTGATTATTCCCGAAGTGCGGTACTTTATCGCACCAATGTTCAATCGCGAGTTATTGAAGAAGCTTTGCTTCATGTTGGCTTGCCTTATATTTTAATTGGTGGGACACGTTTTTATGCTCGAAAGGAAATAAGAGATATTTTAGCTTATTTACGCTTAATTCTTAATTTTTCCGATACAGTTGCCCAAGAACGCATTAAAAAACTAGGTAAGCGGCGATTTAAGATTTTTACAGATTTTTATCGTCAGGAAAAAAATAATCTTATTAATCTTACTACCACGCAAATTATGGATAAAGTCTTAACTGCAACAAAATATTTGCAACTTTATAATCCTCAGCTTGAGGAAGATTCTGATCGGTTAGAAAATATTAAAGAATTAAAATCGGTAGCTAATAGTTATCCTCGCCTGCAGGATTTTTTAGAACAGGTGGCATTGGTGGAGGCAGAATATTTTGAGGGCGAAAAAAAGAATACTAGTCAGACCGGGGTAAGATTAATGACACTGCATCAAGCTAAAGGGTTGGAATTTGATTATGTTTTTGTTGTTGGGGTTGAAGAAGGGCTTTTACCACATTCTCATTGTTTAGAAGATCCATTTCAACTTGAAGAAGAGCGGCGGTTGTTTTATGTGGGGATTACTCGCGCCAAAAAACAATTATTTATTACTTATACTAAACGCCGATTTATCTTTGGTCGATGCAGTGAAACAGTAAGATCGCGTTTTTTAGTCCCACAAAAAGAAGATAATAATTGGTAAAAAGGATTTTTAACTAGGTAATATATGTTATGATTAAACATTGGGAGTATTTTAGGGTAGGTTATTATTAATTTTTTTTAAATTATATGGTGGAGGAAAATGAAAACCACAATGATGTTTGTCCTAAGTGTGGTGCTCAATTAGGGGGGGTTGTGACACTAAAATCCGGCCGGCGATTGCGGCGTTGCAGTCAAGGTATGTGGGATCAGGAGAGTCGTACTTTAACAGGATGCAGTTATGTTAAATGGCTTCCTATTGAACCAGAAACTTTAGAGGAAAGATGTCCAAAATGCCATGCACCGTTATTATTGGTTACTACGCGTTTTGGCAAAAAAATGAAAAAGTGTTCAACTGCTACGTGGGATCCTAAAACAAGAGTTGCTGGCGGTTGTGATTATATTGAGTGGTTAAAAGGAACAGTACAAGAGTTGGAGGAAAAATGTCCTAAATGTCAGGCTAATTTAGTATTAGTTACTACTGCCAACAACAAGCGTTTAAAAAAATGTTCTACCAATAGATGGGATGCGAAGACACGTCAGGCAGTAGGTTGTGATTATATTGAGTGGTTAAAATAGCGTTTCTTACTTTATAAGTTATATTTCATCAGTAATATGGTTGATGCTAATAGTCAGACTCTTGCCTCTGAGGTAAAAGAGGTAGTAGATTTAACTAGTTTAATTAAGCGTTATTTAGTTGATATTGAAAAATTAAAACAAGAATTAAAGACTCAGAATGAGATGTTTAATGATGCAATTAATAATGACAAAAATTATAGTGAACATAATCAACAAGTAAAAAATTGGTTAAAAAAAAGAAATGCCGTTAAACAAACTCTGATTAAACAGCCGGCAGTTGAAGCGATTGTTGCCAAACAAAAAGAACTAAAAGTTCAAATTAAAGATTTTCAGGATGCTTTATCACGGTATTTGGAGCGTTATTACCAAGTGGCAAAAACCAACATTTTAGAAGGCGATGATGGTGATTTAAGGGAGATTATTCCTGTTTATAAACTAGTAAAAAAGAAGGGCTAATGGTAAAATAAGACGATTTAATTTTTATGGAAATTAGGAATGTTGCCATTATTGCCCATGTCGATCATGGTAAAACTACTTTGGTAGATGCGCTTTTAAAACAGACGCATACTTTTCGTAGTAATCAAAAAGAAATGACCGCGACTTTAATCATGGATTCTTATGATTTAGAAAAAGAGAAAGGGATTACTATTCTTGCTAAAAACACCTCTGTTTTTTATAAAAATACCAAGATTAATATTATAGATACACCCGGTCATGCGGATTTTGGCGGTGAGGTAGAAAGAGTATTAAATATGGCCAGTGCCGCTATTTTACTAGTAGATGCGGCAGAAGGACCTTTGCCACAAACTAAATTTGTGTTAAAAAAAGCTTTGATAGCTGGTTTGAAGGTTATATTGGTAATTAATAAAATCGATAAAAAAGATGCCCAACCTTTGGCGGTAGTAAAACAGGTGGAAAATTTATTTCTGGAGTTAGCCGAAGATGATTCGTCTTTAGAATTTGTTACATTATATGCTGTCGGTCGTGAAGGAAAAGCTTTTTATCAACTGCCAAAACAATATGATCCTCAACAACCCGGCAACCTAGAGCCTCTTTTTGAGACAATCTTAAAAGAAGTTCCCAATAGTGCTTGTAGCGAAGCTGCTCCTTTTCAACTTTTAATTTCGACCTTAGACTATGATAATTATGTAGGCAAGCTTTGTATTGGCAAAGTTAATCAAGGCAAGTTAAAAAAAAATGAGGAAGTAGCGTTGGTTGATGATAATAAAATTATTGGCCGTTATAAAGTAAATAAGCTTTATACTTTTACTGGTTTGACCCGGCAGGAAGTAGAGATAGTAAAAGCAGGCGATATTGTAGCTATTGCTGGAATTCAACAGTTGACTATTGGTCAGACAGTAACACACCCAGATTTTCCTTTCAGTTTACCAAAAATTACAGTAGAAGATCCTACCATTAAAATTACTATTGGACCCAATACTAGTCCTTTTGCTGGTAAAGACGGTAAGTTTTGTACCTCACGCCAGATTAAAGAGCGCTTATTAAGAGAAAAAGAGACTAATTTAGGATTAAAGATTGATGTAGAACGGGAAGATTTAGGGTTTGTAGTTTATGGTCGAGGTGAATTGCATCTAGCGGTTTTACTGGAAAATATGCGGCGAGAAGGGTTTGAGATGGAGATTTCACAACCTCAGGTAATTTATAAAACCATTAATGGCATAGTGTGTGAGCCTTTTGAGGAGTTAACGGTAGATATTGATCAGCAATATGTGGGGGTAGTGAGTGAAGAGTTGGGAAAACGGAAAGGCCAACTGCTTGATATGCTATTTAACTCTCAAACTAATCAAAACCGTTTAATCTATAAGATTTCAGAACATAATTTGCTAGGCTTAAGAAGCATATTATTAACAAAAACCCGTGGCACAGTATTAATGAGTACTTATTTTTTAGGCTATTACCCTAAAACTCAACTTAAAGAAAAAATAAGAAATGGTGCCTTAGTAGCAGTTAAATCAGGAGTTTCTTTATCTTTTGGTTTAGCTAATGCTCAAGAAAGAGGGATTCTCTTTGTCGGTCCGGCAGAGGAAATTTATGAAGGAATGGTGGTGGGTTTGGCGTCAAGAGATTTTGATATTGAAGTTAATGTTTGCAAAGCTAAAAAACAAACCAATGTTCGCTCAGAAACTGCTGATATTGCTATTCAGCTTACTCCTCCAGTGCGTTTAACGCTTGAGCAAGCACTGGATTTTATTAATGACGACGAATTGCTTGAAATTACTCCTTCTCATCTTAGAATTCGTAAAAGATATCTTGATACCACTACTCGACGAGTTAAAGCGCGTCTTTTAGGCAAATAATAAGATTAATTTTGAGCGTAATATTTTTTTGGTAATAAAGTATAATAAATGATATGTTAGACAAAACCGGCAGGCAGTTATCCTTAAAAGAAATAATAGAAAAGGTTTTTCAGCGTTTATTCAATATCCTATTGGAATTAGAAATTTTTTTGCTTCATCTGGTTGGCTCTATTCCTTCTCATCATTTTAGACGATGGTGTTATCGTCTAGCTGGGGTAAAAATTGGCAAAGGTTCAACTATTCATATGGGAGCAGTTTTTTATGACCCAAGAGGAATAATAATAGGCGAGGATACAATTATAGGTGAAAAAGCAGTTCTTGATGGACGGGAAAAAATTATGATTGGTAATCATGTTGATATAGCCTCTGAGGTAATGATTTATAATTCCCAACACGATATTGAAGATGAAAATTTTCAAGCGGTTAATGCACCAGTAAGGATTGATGATTATGTTTTTATTGGTCCGCGGACAATTATCTTGCCTGGAGTAAAAATTGGTAAAGGTGCAGTGATTGCAGCAGGAGCGGTGGTGACTAAAGATGTGCCACCATTTGCTATTTGCGGTGGTGTTCCAGCTAAGATTATAGGTGAGCGCCGTTTAAAAACACTTAAGTACAAATTAGGAAGAGCAAGATGGTTTAGATAAGCGTTTAGAATCTTAAGCGCCAAGATTCGTTCAGATTAAAGATCTAATTTTATTCCTTCGTTCCAACTAAATAAACTGCTGCCCAAGGACGGTAGTTTGAGAAGAATTTTTTTTGTGTTAGTATTTGCCCATTTAAACTCACCTCATAATCAAAAACAGCTTTAGCACCGGAGGCCGAAAAGTCAATTTGCTTAACTATCCCCTTATTTAAAGTAGGATCTTCTTGATAAACATCAGGTAAAGCCGGTACAATATCATAGATTTTAACTGGAGAAATATTAATTTTTCGTCCGTCTTTTTTTCCATAAAGATGAAAAAAAAGCTGATTATTTTTTTTGTTATTTTCTACCTGAATTAAGATATAAGAAGGTGTATTATTTTCTATTTTTAAGTCGGCGCTAGGAGAAAATACAGTAGCATCAAGACCAACAGGAGAGTCATTTTCATAATAACTTACTCGGTAAGCATGGGCATGGCGTTCAATAATCGGCAAACCCGCATTTAAAGCGGCGCGGAAAAGAGTAGTGGAAACTTGGCAGACACCTCCACCGTCACCTAAAATAGTTTTTCCTGATTTAATAATATAAGCGGGTTGATAACCAGTAGATGATGAGATATCGCCGACGGTTTCATTAAAAGAAAGAATTTTACCGGGTGGAATTAAAATGCCGTCAAATTTAGCAGCAGCAAGAGTAAGATTATGAATTCTTGCCGGTAGAGAGTGAGTATAATCAGATTTACCGGTAGCAATTTCTTCTTCTATACCATAATCGTTAATTTTGTCGAGAGTAATTTCTGGTTTAACAGGTGAACTTTTTAGCATAATTTGTTTATCGGTTGGGTTGACTTTAAGAGCAAAGATTAAATTATCAAATTCTTTTAAAAACTCGGTTGAGTTTATTTTTAAACCATAAGTTTCTTTACGAAATTCAACCACTTTACCTTTTTCAAATTTAAAACGAGCATTTGTAGCGGGCTGATTATATTTCTGTTCACTATTTTCTACTAATTCTTGAATGATTTTTTTATCATAGCTTAACAGGGTAGGCAAATGATGCTCTTTCATATGAAAAATAGTGCTGATTTGTTCGTTTAATCTTTGCCATTTATTTATTGCCCGGCCTATTTTAAAGGCATTGTGACTCATAGTAGGAATGTCGTAGGCAAGTTTTAGTTGTTGAGCAGAATAGGTGGCAAGAAGAGAATCTTGATAAAAAACTTCAATTTTAATTGCGCTAAGTTGATTATTTTTTTGCCTGAAATAAGTCTCAAGTTCCTGTATGGTTTTACCACCAAAGTTAGTCATATCTAAATAAATATGAGGATAGATGCGATCTTGATAATAATTAGTTTGTTGCCAGAAAAAACGGAGGAAGATAAAACAAGCAACAATAATTATAAGGCTAAAACCTAGACTGAAATAAAAGAGAAAATTGTTATTCGTTAATTTTTTTGCTACCATGATAATTATGAATGATGATAGCCCAAATCAGTTGGAAAATCAAACTATAAATCAGCCCATTTTTCAATCAGTTCCCATTGAAGAGGGATCAGAGAATCTTACTCCCGAGGAAATTAAGCCGGAGATTGAGGCACCAGCAATAGAGGAGAATATTGAACCACTGGGGGTAGATGGTAATAATAACAATTTTAATAATAATAGCAATCATTCCCCTCCGCCATTGGGAATTTTCAGCAGTAATAATAAGAATAAATTATTTATTTTACTAAGTGTAGCAATTGGGGGATTAATTATTTTATTAGTTTTAATTAAGTTATTTTCTTCCCCGCCGGCGAAGAATATTCAGCTTGTTTATTGGGGGTTATGGGAGGAGAAAGAGGTTTATGATCCTTTAATTGCTGAATTTGAACAAAAAAATCCTACCATTAAGATCAGTTATCAAAAAATGTATCATCAAGATTATTTAAATAAATTGCTTACGCGCAGTCGCGATAATAAAGGTCCTGATATTTTTCGTTTTCATAATACTTGGTTGCCTCTTCTTAAGGAAATAGCGGCGCCACTACCTAAAAATATTATGAGTAATAGTGAATTTGAAAAGACATTTTATCCTATTCATCAGAGCGATCTAAAAATTGGTAATTATTATTATGGTTTACCTTTGGAAATAGACGGTTTAGTATTGATTTGTAATCAGGATATGTTTAATAAAGCTGGAATGGAAACTAATGTTGTGAGTCTTGATGATTTTATGGATGCAGCAAAAAAACTCACTACTAAAACTAGAAGCGGTCAATTAATTACCTCAGGGGTAGCTTTGGGTTTAGCAGGCAACATTGAGCATTTTTCTGATACCTTAGGGTTAATGTTTTTACAAAATGGGGTTGAGTATAAAGTTAATACTACTAAAGGAAGTGATTCATTAGAAAATTATCTTAAATTTGCTGCGGGGTTAACCAGTCAGGAAGCGGCGGGAGCTTTGGAAACCTATCGTAAATTTGCTGAACAGCCTAATGCCTTATGGGATGATTCGATGCCTAATTCTATTGAAGCTTTTATTCAAGAAAAGGTAGCAATGATTATTGCTCCTTCCTGGGAGGTAATTACCATTAAAAACTCCAAACCGGAATTAAAAATTAAGGTTTTACCAATTTATACTGTGCCAGGTAATAAACCAATATCTATTGCTAATTATTGGGTAGAGGGAGTATCAAAAAAAAGCCGTAATCAAACTGCGGCCTGGCTTTTTTTACGCTTTTTAATTGAAAAAGAAAATTTGATAAAATTATATGAGAATCAAGCTAAGCTGCGTTTGTTTGGCGAACCTTATTCCCGAGTTGATTTAGCCGATAAATTAATTCAAAATGAATATGTAGGCGCGGTAATTAAACAAGCAAATAATTTTGTTAGTTTACCGGTAGTGAGCCGGGTATTTGATAATAATTTTAATGACGAAATTGTTAAATATTTAGAAAATGCCGTTAACTCTACAGTTAATGGAGGATCTTATACTGAGGCGATGAAAACCGCCCAAGCAGGCATCACTCAAGTATTGGAAAAAATAAAATAAATTATGTTTAAAATACCTTTTTTATCTTTGCCGTTAAAATCAAATAAGAGTCAAACTGACCACTGTTATTTTGGCATCTTATTTAAAGAAGATAAAGCTGATTGTTTTTTGATTAAACAAAACTTAACTAAATTTGAGATTAAAGATGAGATTTTGATTACTTATTCTAATGGTTGGGAGAATTTAACTGAAGATGTGGATGAGGCAATTTCTTTATTGGAGCAAAGGAATAAGGTAAAACTGCAACAAACTATTATTTTTCTTTATAGTCATTTTATTGATGAAACAACCGCCAAAATAAAAAGTTTATATTTTGAAAAAATTAAATATCTACTGAAAAACCTAGAGCTTAAGCCGTTGGGATATATAGAATGTTATGAAGGTATAATTGAGGCTTTAAAAAGTAGCGAGGGTCTAATTGTAAATGCAATTTTATTAGAGGTGGATTTAACGCAATTAACTTTATTTATTTTTAAAAATAGTAGAAAGGTTTTTTCGCAGGTTATACCCAGAACCGATAAGATTACTAATGATATTTTGCAAGGATTAATGAAACTGCCGGAAAAAATTTTGCTTCCTAGCAGAATGTTGATTTATGATTCAGGTGATTTACATAATGAAGTCAGTCAAATAATTAGTTATTCTTGGCCGGAGGAGTATTTTATTCAACCACCGAAGGTAGAGATAATTAACCAGTCAAAACTAAAAGACCAGCTTATTAAAGTATTTGAAAATCAAATGCGAGAAGAAGAAAAAATACCGTTAGAACCAGATACTAAGCCGACAAAAACGGAGGAAGAGAGAGAAAGATTAGGTTTTAAAATCGGTCAAGATATTGCTGAGATAGAAAAAAATTCTACTTTAACAAAACAACAATCGCCTTTTATTTTTACCTTATTTAAATTTGATCTCTCTCAACTTAACGGTTTTAGGGCGGTGGGAAATTGGCGGGGAAAAGTTTATTCTCTCTTGGGTTTCTTAATTATTATTGGCGTATTGGTGTTAAATGAATATTTTTTACATAAAGCGGAAATAATTGTTTATCTACCCTCGCAAACTATTGAAAAAACAATTACTCTTAATAAAGAAGATCTTAAGATAGCTACTTTTTCCGGTGAGGTAGAAGTAACTCGGATGACTACAGGACAAAAAGAAGTTGGTGAGAAAGCACGAGGAGAAATTACTCTTTATAACTATGATGATCAACCTAAAGTTTTTGCTAAAGGAACAACAGTTTCATTAGATAATCATGACTATACGCTTGAGGATGAGGTTAAGGTTGAGGCGGCTAAGATCGCTGAGGATATGGCTAAAATTCCAGGGAAGAATAAAGGTCAAATTAAAGCTAGTAATATTGGCGCAGAATATAATGTGGAAAAAGGCAAGAAATTTAAGGTAGAAAATACGAGCTATTTTGGTATTAATGAAACTGCTATTAGTGGGGGGAGTAAAAAAACTATTAAGGTTGTAGCAAAAAAAGATTGGGAAGAACTAAAAGCTGAGGCGTTAAAACAAGCACAACAGCAGAAAAATAGCCTGATTAAACTAGCTCCAGGGGAAAAAGTAATTGATGATTTAATTGCGATTGACTTAGACAATCTTCAGTATTCTAAAGAAATAGGTGAAGAAGGAGACAACTTAAGTTTAACCGCAAAAACTATAGTTACGGTTTATTATTATAAAGATATTCAAATGCTACATACTCTTCAGGCGCGCATTCAGGGCGAGGTTAAATCTGATTATAAATTAATAGTAGATAAAATTAATTTTCAATTAGAGAAAATAGAGAAAGATACTCTTTATTTATATTTGAAAGCAAAAGCGTTAAAGAATGTTGATAAGCAGACAGTAAAAAGAAATGTTATCTTTAAAAATAAAAACCAATTAGATTTATTACTTAAAAATAAATTTTCCGCCAAAAAAGTAGTAGTAGAAATTAAACAACCATTACCTTTTTTTAAAAATTTTACCTCTCCTTTTGGTAAAAATAATACTATTGAGTTGATCGATAATTAATTTTTTATATTATGGCTCTTTATCAATATATTAAAACCGATAATTCTCCTCGTAAAAAAATGATTAATTATTTTTCTTTTATCTCACTTACTTTAGGAGTTTTGCTGCTTTTTTGGTCTTTTTATCCGATTATTTCTTTTGAGCTTTATGCCAGATTATTTTTAAGAAATAAAGTTTCTTCACCTTTGCCTAAAAGTGATGTGGTTGCTTCTTTAATCCAAAACAGTTCAGTTTTAGGAAGTTATAATGTTTTTTCTAATAATCTGCGGGATTTTACCCAGGTGAAACTTTGGTTTCCTAAAAGTAGAAGTGATCAAACTTTAGTAAATCATATTGACTTAAAATCCTACTATCTGTCGATTAATAAACTTAATATTAAAGATGCTTTAGTTAAAGTGGGAGAGGAGGATTTATCCAAGAGCTTAGTACATTTTTTACCGGAAACTAGCCCTGGTAATTACGGCAACGTGGTTATTTTTGGACATTCAACTCTTCCTCAACTTTATAATCCTAAAGACTATAAAACTATTTTTACTTATTTACCTTCATTAGAAAAAGGCGATAAGATTGATATTAAAGTTAATAATGTTAATTATGAATATGAAATATATGATATGTTTGTAGTTAATCCAGATCAGGTATCGGTGCTTGATCAAAAAACTGATGCGGCTTATTTAACATTAATTACCTGTGTTCCGCCGGGTACTTATTGGAAAAGATTGGTAGTGCAAGCTAAACTTACAAAATTACCCGATCTTTAATTAGGTGGATTGAGCTTTCTAGGGTATTGATTTATCCTATAATATCTGATAAAATACTGCCATGGCAAAACACCGGCGTTTTTCGTTTCTCAACTACTTTTTTTTCCTGATTTTTTTATTAATCAACTTCTTTATTTTTATTGGTGAATGGACGAAAAAGATTTTTGTGGCGCCATTTATTTTTTGCCTTTTTTGTTTGAAAAAAA
>CAZYRU010000011.1:0-16271 GCA_964649995.1 uncultured Gammaproteobacteria bacterium | reverse complement strand
AAATTTTATTTTTCAAAGAATTTATGATGAAAACGCTGATTTAAATAACGATGGCGTTATTGATTCTCAAGATTACTCCCTCGCTCTTTATTCTTTAGGAAAAAATGCTCAAGACGACAAAATCAGCTGGGAAATTATCTCCCCTACTCCCACCACTCCCCCTACCGCCAGTCTTAATCCCTCACCTACAGTCATATCGAATTCAACAACAAGTTCATCTAATACTTCTAACTCAGATCAATGTCGTTATGACTCTCAACAGCAATGTATTGAAACTGGCTGTCCAAATTGTGTTCCTTGTCAAAAAAATGCTAAAAAATATAATTGTAGTAACTCAACCTCAAGCAATACTCTAATCTCCCCTACTCCCACCACCACCAACCAATCTTGCCCTCAACTTGATTCTAATATGTCCCAATATAAAAATCTAAGCTATCGGTCGGGAATTACAAGCATCCCTAAAACCAATAATCAAATATTGGCATTCGACGGTAAACAGGCTTACTCTCTTCCTTATCGTAATCCAAATTGCACTGTTAGTCAAAATAATATTAATGAAGCCAATAAAAGAATGTCAAGTTTTTATCCTGCTTATTTTAAAGATTCAATTCTTTTGAAAAACTGGCAGATTATTCAGGAAAAAGCGAAAAAATATAATTTTAATCCTATTTTTGTAATTGCCTTATGGATTGAAGAATCTGCCGCCAGTGGCGCCCCAAATACTACTCCTTTTGGCTGCGATTATTTAAGAAATCCTGATGGAAGTTTTACTACGCTAAAAGGTACTAAATCTGATGTTTGCACTCAAATGCAATGTTTATTTGTAGTAAATAATGCCAATCCAGAAAATTTTGCCCAATTTGCCTGTTCTTATCAATGGGGACAAAGCAACTATAACAACTCTAATAATCGTTGTGTAAAAGAACCCAGTTTTACTAAAGCATTGCAGTTTTGGTATAACATACTTGCACAAAGCCAGCCTCAGGAATGTCAAATTAAATATTGCCCGAATGCACCCGGCTGTTAACCTATGGAGTTAGTTGATAATCTATGTTTAATTTAACATCAAAACGCATTAATGAACTAGGATTAAAAATCCAAGGAAGCACCCTTGAAGTTTTTGTTAACCAGCTTTATCAAGAACTCGAGACAAAAGGAATAACTTTTAAACCTAAATGCTATTTATCTGATGAATGGGGATGCCCGCACAACAGCCCAGTTATCGCTATCCCTTTTTATCTTGCTGATCCAGAATTAAGTCGGCTTGAGGGCGAAATGACAGATACACCTGCAGAAACCCCGCAAGAAATTATGATGTATTTACGGCATGAAGCCGGACATGCTTTTAATTATGCTTATCGTTTATATACGCTAATCCAATGGAATCAAATTTTTGGTTCCTTTAACCTACCTTATAAAGGTAAATATAAAATTAGACCTTTTCATCCTGCATTTGTCCGCCATATTCCAGGCTGGTATGCACAAAAACATCCTGATGAAGATTTTGCCGAAACCTTTGCTGTCTTAATCACTCCTTCTTCTAATTGGCAAACAATTTATGCTAAAACCCCGGCTTTTACAAAATTAACCTATGTTGATAAATTAATTAAAGAATTTGGGTCTAAAAAACCTTCATTACTTAAAGAAGAGTATGATCGGCCAATAGAAACTTTAAACTTTACCTTAGCTCACTGGTATCAGGATAATAAAACTCAAGAAAAAACATTCCCTCTTCCTCCCCTTCTTGATCAAGATCTAAAAAATCTCTTCTCAACCAACAACCCGCAACAACCAGCGTCTTTATATATCCAATCACAAAAAAAATTCCTCTGCCGGCAAATAAATTACTGGACAGGGCTTGATGAAGAACATATTGCCTTAATTATTAATTCACTAAAAAAACGTGTACAAGAGCTAAAATTAACCATTAATACCAAAGAAACCGATGAATTAAATATTGCTTTAACTGCTTTTGTAACTACATTGTGCATTAATTATCTTTACACCAACAGTTTAATAGTATATAAATAAATATATGAACGAAAAACTTAAAATTACCATCCTTTTTAATGAAGAAAAAAAGAATCATGAAACAATTCATGATGAGGTAGTAGACCAAGTAGCCAATGCTTTAACAGAAGGAGGCCATATTGTTTCACTTTTAGGAATTAATAATAATCTTCTTCATATGATAAATGGCTTAGAAAAACAACAACCGGAGTTGGTGTTTAATCTTTGTGAAACATTTGCGGATAATTATTATGGAGAGATGTATGTAGCGGCCGTTTTAAGTATGCTTAATCTTCGCTTTACTGGTACTGGTGCTGCCGGTATGGCTCTTCGTCAAGATAAAGCAGTTACAAAAAAATTGTTGGCTTTTTATGATATTCCTTGCCCCCAATATGCTACCTTTGCCAAAGATAAACTGGAATTTGCCGGGAAAATGAAATTTCCTTTATTTGTCAAACCGCTTAAAAAAGATTCTTCTGCCGGAATAGATGAACATTCTTTGGTAAATGACTATAATAGTTTAATGAAAAAAATTGATTATATTCATAAAGAATTAAAAGATACCGCTTTAGTAGAAGAATATATTGAGGGCCGTGAATTTTATGTTAGCGTCTTAGGTAATGATCCACAAGAGGCTTTACCTTTAATTGAACTTGATTATTCAAAATTACCTGAAGGAGTTAAACATATTTATAGTGAAAAAGCCAAATTTGATGAAAACAGCAAAGTTTATGAACTAATTAATTTTGGAATTGCCACTGATATTAATCCAGAGATAAGAAATAAAATTACAATGATTGGCGTAAAAGCAGCAGCAGCGTTACAGGTTTACGATTATGCCCGGGTGGATATCCGCCTAGCACAAGATGGAACGCCTTATGTAGTAGAAGTAAACGCTAATCCTTATTTGGAAAATACTGCTGAATTTGCCGTAGCCGCACTACAGGCGGGAATGGCTTACAGCACCTTAATCAATAAGATTGTTGAGATTGCTTGGAACCGTTTTAAAAATGAAGAATCACGCTCTAAACTCGCTCATATTAAAAAAGAATTAATAAAAAAAGAAACGGAAAAAACCAATTCTTAAAATCGATATACTTCTCTGCCAGTTGGCAATATTGTAAAAAACATAAGTAATAAAGCCACCATATTTTTTTACTCACCCCTAACATTAATGTTATAATTATTATTTACTACCAACCATGAAATATCTAATTACAGGCGGTGCGGGTTTTATTGGAACCAACTTCGCCGATTGCTTGTTATCTAGAGGAAATAAAGTTTTTATCGTAGATAACTTTTCTAAGAAAGGGTCTCGTCTAAATATAGACTGGCTCATAAAAAAACATAGTAAAAGTAGACTGACTATTATCGAAGCGGATATTCGCTTTGATCTTCAAATATTAAAGAAACTAATTACTCAGGTAGATGTAATATATCATCTAGCTGCACAAACTGCTGTCACCACCTCAATTAAAAATCCTCGGGAAGATTTTGAAGTTAACCTTTTAGGTACATTTAATCTATTAGAAATCATCAGAGATAAAAACCCTAAAGCAACCTTAATCTACTCATCAACAAACAAAGTATATGGAGCAGTAAAAAATATATCTATTAAAGAAGGTAAAACACGATATTTTTATCGTAATCTAAATGGAATTTCAGAATTGCATCCTCTTGATTTACACTCTCCTTACGGTTGTTCAAAAGGATCTGCAGATCAATATGTACGGGATTATTCCAGAATTTATGGGTTATCAACTGTGATTTTTCGTCAATCTTGCATATATGGACCACATCAATTTGGTGCAGAAGATCAAGGGTGGATAGCCTGGTTTGTAATAGCCTCATTATTTAGTAAGAAAATTACGATATTTGGGAACGGCAAACAAACAAGAGATATCTTATATATAGATGACCTTTTTTCAGCCTGGGATTCAGCAACAAAAAATATTAATAAAGTTAAAGGAGAAATATTCAATATTGGTGGTGGTCCTAATAATTCTATCTCGCTAATAGAGTTGCTTTTAATATTAGAGAGAAAATTTGGAAACAAGATGAAAATCTCTTACTCTGACTGGAGATTAGGAGATCAAAAGATTTTTATTAGTGATAATAAAAAAATTTCCAAGCTTTTAGGATATAAACCAAAAGTTGATATTCACAAAGGCTTAGAAAAACTAATTGATTGGGTGGTGAAAAACAAATCAAAAATTATAAAAATAGTTTAGACTAATTTTTATTATTTTATTTAGAAAAAATAATTTTTCGGTAATTTTTCAAAAATGTCAAACCTATCGGTCGGAATCGTAGGATTACCAAATGTTGGTAAATCAAGTCTTTTTAATGCTCTTTTAAAAAAAAAGATAGCTGATGTAGCTAATTATCCTTTTTGTACAATTGAGCCTAATATCGGAATCGTTGCAGTACCGGATGAACGTTTATCTATTTTAGCCAAAATTGTCAATACTCAAAAAATCGTACCGGCTGCAGTTGAATTTTATGATATCGCCGGGTTAGTCAAAGGCGCTTCACAAGGAGAGGGTTTAGGTAATCAATTCCTTGCTCATATTAGAGAAGTAACCGCGATTATTCATGTAGTCAGATTATTTGACAATAATGATATAATTCATGTCAATAAACAAACCGATCCTTTAACCGACATTAGCATTGTCGAACAAGAATTAATCTTAGCTGATTTAGAAACCCTAACTAAACAAAAAGAACAAAATAATTCTGTTATTATGCGGCTTAAGAAGGAGTTAAATAAAGGAATTAGCGCTCGAGAAATTAAGTTAACTGACGAAGAAAAAGCAGATATTAAACACCTTAATCTACTTACCCTCAAACCTGTCTTATATCTATTTAATGTTTCAGAAAAACAGCTTGAACATAAGTTTGAAACCGAAGAAAAAATTAACAGATTAATTACTAAAAATCCTACTATTGACAATCATTATCTTTATTTGTGCGTTAAATTAGAAAACGAAATCCTTGATCTCTCTCCGTTTGAACAAAAAGAATATTTAGCCCAATTTTCCTTACTAGATACCGGTCTTAATCGTTTAATAAAAAAATCTTACCAGCTATTAAAACTTATTTCTTTTCTCACCGCCGGCAAACTTGAGGTGCGAGCTTGGACCATTAAGAAAAATACTCCTGCTCCTAAAGCGGCAGGAGTAATCCATACTGATTTTGAAAAACATTTTATTAAAGCTGATATTGTTAGCTTTCAAGATTTTGTTGCCTGTCAAGGTTGGACTAAAGCCCGTGAACAAGGCAAGGTTAAAAGCGTAGGTAAAGATTATCTAATGCAAGAAGATGACATTGTCGAATTTAAAGTAGGTATTTAATTTTTTTTGACCACCATTTAATATAAATTACCCAAAAACGCAAAGCCGAAAATAGACTAAAAACAAAACCCGGAAATCCATCATAAAAACCCCGATGCCGAATATAGGTAGCTAAAAACCAGCTTAAAGGCTTAAATAAAAAGTAAGACAAAAAACTAATACTTTCTCCTTTTTTTATTAACTCCTCAGCATCAAAAGAAGTATAACGATCCCAGCGCAAAAGATAACGCGAAAAATCAGGATCAGCATAATGCAGTATTGCCTCTTTTAAGTATCCTACCTTGCCTTTTATCTGAACATTTTCATGCAGATGCTCTGCCTTAAAAAAAGCACAATTACGACGATAAAGACGCAACACATAATCTGGATAAACCCCGCCTTTCATTAAAAATCGACCTAAAAAATAATTTTTACGTGGTAAATAATAACCAACAAGGTTTGCGGTTAGTTGATCTTTATCATTAATAATATTTTTAATCTCTTCTTTTAATTGATTAGATAGTGCCTCATCTGCATCAAGCTGTAGTATCCACTGACCACTGGCTTTTTCTATTGCTCTTTGTTTGTTGATTAAAAAACTAGTTGGGTTATCATAATCATAAATCTTGATTTTATCGCCATATTTAAGCGCCACTTCTTTGGTTTTATCAGTTGAGGCAGCATTAATAATCACTACTTCATCCACTAAATCATAAGCCGAATCAAGCGGAAGATGAAGATTTTTTTCTTCATTATGTGCAGGAATACACAACGATAGTTTAATCATAAATAATTATTAGTTAATATTATATAATAGTATCATATACTACTAGCTAAAATGTTAAAAATAGTTGAAGTTCCCAATAAAGTTCTTACTCAACCGGTTAAAAAGGTACTGAAAATTGATGTTAAAATCAAAAACCTGATCCTCGAGATGGAAAAAACCCTAATATCTCAAACTGATCCTCAAGGAGTAGGTTTAGCCGCACCTCAGGTAGGGGTCAATTTAGCTATTTTTATCATTAAGCCTACCTTAAAATCTAAAACAGAAGTTTTTATTAATCCGCAAATTATTAAAACCTTTTCTACTAAAAAAATCAATCAAAAAACTCACTCTCCCCCATTTGAAGGCTGTCTCTCCATTCCCCACATTTGGGGACCAATTAAACGAGCTAAAACAGTATTGTTACGATATCAAACATTAGAGGGTTTAACCAAAGAAAAATTATTTACCGGCTTTAAAGCTATAATCATTCAGCATGAAGTTGATCATCTTCAGGGTATTCTCTTTACTCAACGATCACTTGAACAAAAACAACCTCTTTATGAAGAAAAAAACGGCCAATTGGTTAAGACGAAAATTTAACGGCAGTAAATTTAATAATATTAATAAATGGAGTTTTTCCCTCGCGTAAATCTTTTTTTATTCTTTTAACACATTTAGTACACAATTTAACCTGCTTTTTTTTACCCGCTTCCAAAATAGTAAAACGCTGAAGATTAGGAGAAAAGATTTTCCTTGTTTTAGGCGCTCTTTTTTTCCAGCGCCCACCCGCTACCCCACGATGATGGGTATGCGAACGACCAAAAATAACTGTTTTTCCACAATGATAACATTCCATATTACTTGTATTACTGTTTTAAAAGGTATCTTTTTATGATAACATAGAAAAGTAGGAAAATCAATTAAAAATCTTTGAATCATAAAATATGATGTGGTCATATTTATTTACTAATCCCCTCCTGTTTTTTAGTTATCTTTTTGCCTTATTTATTGCTCTTACCATTCATGAGTTTGCCCATGCTTGGATGGCAGATCGCCTTGGTGATCCTACTGCTCGTTTACAAGGACGCTTAAGCCTTAATCCTTTCGTCCATATTGATAATCTCGGTCTAATGATGCTGCTATTTTTCGGCTTTGGTTGGGGTAAAGCGGTCCCGTTTGATCCTTTTAACCTTAAAAATCCTCATAAAGATGCTGCTCTTATTTCTTTAGCCGGACCAATGTCTAATTTGCTTTTGGCTTTAACATTATCTTTAATCTTAAAATTGTTTAATTATTTTCAACTCAATTTATTAATAATTATTGGCCAATATCTTTTTATCCCTTTAATTGTTTTTAATGTTTTTTTAGGTGTTTTTAATCTTTTACCCATCAATCCGCTGGATGGTTTTAAAATTGTCGCCGGTATTTTGCCAAAAAATAAGCTGGATGAATGGTTAAGTTTAGAAAAATATGGAATTATTTTTTTACTCCTAATTATTTTTCCTATTAACGGACAATCGATGATTGATCTTTTTATTCGACCTTTAACCTCATTTATTCTTTCTCTACTCTTGAATAAAGGAATGTTGATCTAAAATTTAAGGGGTAGGAGTAGGAGTTAAAGTCAAAGCCGGAGTAACTAAAAGACCGCAGTTTGACATATTAACCTTACCGACACATTTGTTTTTAATAAAATCACTTGTAAAACAGCCTTTACCTAGTTTTTGGCAGATTTGTTGACAATCAGTTTCTGGACAATTTGCTACCACAGTTGGCGCCGGCAAAGAATTTGAATTCTGATTAGGAATAATTAATTCCTGATAAGGAGTAGGAGTAGGTTTAGTGGTTTTATTGATTAAAGCAGGAGTAGGAGTAGGAGAAATTGAAATAGAACTTTTTTCTATACTTCTTTCACTCGATTTGGTAGTAAACGTCCACGGCACTCCTCCATTATCATATTTTTTATCACCAATGCGAATATTAAAATAATAAGTAGTATTAGGCGATAATAAAGTTAACTCTATTAAATGGCTTTTGGCAGATTGAATCTCAGGTGCATAAAAATTTAACGCTGTAGGCGAAGTACCATATTCAACCACTCCTTGTGTAGCTACTCCTGTAGTCCAACTAATCTTCGCTGTATTTTGGAGAATATTGGAAATAATTACATCTCTAGGCTCTGAATCTGCCGCACGAGTAAAAACACTTTCAAACATCTTAAATCCTACAACAATCATTAAAACAGCAATAATTAGTCCTAAGCCAATCGCAATTAGTTTGGAAGTTTTAATTTGCTTCATTTGTTATTAATTTTGATAAAAAAACTTAACTAAACCTCCTAAAAAAATCAAAACTAGTCCCATCACTGCCATTTGATTTAGATTGTCCATAATACCTGTCTGCGGTAAAGAATTTACTTGTGATGTCTGATCAGCAGTAGTAGAGAAAGAGTTATTATTAGAACTAGCATTTGAACTATTGGAGCTTGAGCCAACAGTAATTACTACCGTACCATTACTAGCGCAATCAATAATATTAGTGGTATTAATATCATTTTTGATAATTTTTGAAGGTCCACTGGTTCCACTACAGTTATAGCTCAAAGTAACATTCCCATTAGTCAAAGCCTTAAATTTAATTGTCGCTAGCGTACCAGAACCAGTTTTAGAAGAAGCAGGATCATCAACTAATCCCGCAATATAAACTGTCCCGGCAGAAATCTGAGGATTGACCGAAGGAAAATAACTCCCATTAGCAACACTCTGTGCCTCCAGAATAGATGAATTATATAAAACATAAGCATCAGCTGAGGTAATCTGTTCTGAACCAGCATCAACAATCACCTGAATATCAAATGTTTCTCCTTGATTAACGGTAAGGGAGGTTTTGTCAAATTTTAAACTAGCTGCCAAACAAACCCCAGTTGCAGATAAAAAGAATACTCCTGTTAAAAATAGAGTTGTCAGCCACGCAATTTTTTTCATTTTTTATTTTATTGTAACCGATATTTCATTAACTTGAGGAATAATTTTATTGGTATGATTATCTATCATTTGAGATACTTCATTACCAATAGCTGGTTTTAAAACAAAACGATAATTACCTGTTTTCTTAGCTTTAAAAGCTATAGTTAATAAATTAGTCTTATTTAAGGGCATCTCATTTTTACTAGCCAAATCTCTTGTGCCAGTAATTGATAAATGTGTAATGGGAGCTTGATAACTAAAAACTCGATAATCTTTATTTAAAGAAGCAATCTTTACAAAATCAAAAGCTGATTTATCAAACTCAAGCAACACATCAAAACCAGAAATTATTTTTGTATCCGAATCCGCCTCAACCAGCAGTTCAAAGGTAGAACCAGCTTGTACTGGATAAGAAGGAGGCAATAATTTAAAATAAGAATGCGAAGCTACTTGGGTAGGAAAAACTGAAGTTAATACTCCTTTTTCCTGCCTAGAATTAGATGGTTGATCTAATCCTTCTTGATCATTCTTGTTTGAAGATTGATCTTTTATCAAAAAAAATAATAAAATAAAAACAAGAAAAAGAATTAAAAATACAATCAAACGTCCTTTAGTTAAGATTGGTTTTGTGTTTGTTTCCATATTTTTATAAATAATTAATTCAATAACTTTTTATTCAATACCCCTTTTATATTTATAATAACATATCTTAATTTAGTTTTCGTCAAGTTTAATTGCTAAAGCTGACAGTACCAACGAATAATCCTGAGTATCTACTATGCCATCTAGATTCAAATCAGCAGTTTTTAAAGCTGGACAGTCATTTTTGCCTAAATTATTAATAATTAAAGCAAGATCATAAGAATTAACCAAACCATTACCATCTAAATCACCAACCATCTGAATAATGCCACTAAAATCAAGATTATTTACTCCTTTAATCAAGCTTATTTCTGCTGTGTTGCAATTATAAAAACCAGGTAAAGACTCGCTTGGGGTATTAACACAAATTCTTTTTTGAATATGCTTTGGGCCTTTAATAAAAATTTTAAAATGGCTGCCGGGCAGGAGATCAAATTTAGTTTGCCCCTCCCAAAAAGCATTATTATTTTGAACCACATTTATTAATCGACTTTGAAACGACTGATTATCTTGATTAATTACAGTAACCTTAATTTGTTGGGTATTATAGTTAGCATTAACATTAGTCATAATACCTTGAAATTTAAGTTTTACATTAACAACTATTTCTCCTGAGGCACTAGCTACCTCCGGCGGTCGTAAGACACAGGGAGTAGGTATTAAAGTTGGCGTTGGTGCAGTAAGTGGAACCGAAGAAGTTGGCGAAGTTAAAACTGAAGAGGTAGGTAAATTATTACTGCAAGCTAAAATTGGTGTTTTACCTATGCATTTAGGATTAATTTGGCTGTTAACTGGTTGTTGATCTACCTCTACTGCCTGAAGCGCCTTAGTAACATTTAAGCAAGTAGCGCCATCTCCAGCATACAAATCAGAACAGGCGCTATTAACCGCTTGATAAAAACTAGCAAAATTAGCTGTGGAATTAAGATAAGTAGTGAGCGCTCGATAAATAATATTAATGGCTTTCTGTCGACCAACACCAGAGATTGAACAATTATTAAAATTGCCCCCTTCAACCATTAAATAAAAAGCTTTATTAAGTATTCCAGCATTTTTATGAATGCCGCAAAAATCAGTCGTCGAAGAACAATTCATTTCTGATGCGGTTTGACCTGAACAATTAAATTTGTCGGAAAATAAACGATCGGGTTGACTACCTGCATCACAAGCCCCATTAGCATCAGGTTTATAGGTAGAACAGTTAAATTTATGAGGCAGAGTAGGATCATCCATGCTGCGAACCACATCGGTAAAGCTTCCCTCACCCAAAGTCCAATTACCATCAATCACTGAGGCAAATATATCCGATAAGCTCTCATTAATCGATCCTGACTGTGCTACATATTGTAAATTAGCAGTATTTTCAGTAACCGCATGAGTATATTCATGAGCTAAAATATCTAAAGTAGCCATCCCGTTACAGGCTAAAAATTGTTTAACGCCATTACCGCTCACCCAGGCAGAATTAGGACAAGTCCAACTCCCACCACTTGGCACATTCACTCCCAATTCCAACACTGCTCCTTTATTATCATAACTATCTCGCCCAAAAGAATCCTTAAAAAAATTATATATTTTACCGAGATAGGTAAAAGCATTATCTACCTCAGCTATGCCGCTTAAAACATAAGGATTAACCCCATCTGATCGAACTGGACTTCCACAATTTGAAGTTGCCCCAGCACAATTATAAACGTTTCTATTTAAACTACTTTTGATTAGATTTTCTTCAAAAACAATTTTTCCTGAAGAAAGATCTACTAAAAAACGCATAAAAAAACTGGGTGGTTTTGCCGCCGATGAGATTATATCAACCGCTAACACAGGATAATTAGTGGCATCTTCACTTAAACCGAGTATTTTTTTATTAAAAATATATTCGGCAGTCTGATCAATTTTAAAATCAAGATCTTGATTGGTTTTACGCTTAGCCTCCTCTATTGCTATCTCTTTTGCTTTTTCTAATGATATTGTTTTGGATAAAACATTTTCATCTAAAGTCAGATTACCGCTTAAAGCATAAATTTCATTGCTGTTTTGCATATGTACCGCTAAAATCGCTTTATAAACAGGAATACCACTAATCTTTTGGTTATAGAAGTAATGTTCTTTACCTAAATTAATCCCCTGTTTAGTTAAGTAATTATCTTTTTTATCGCTAAAGGAACGAATAACAACGGAATTCTGATTAAAATTGTTAGGAAAAATTTCCTTAGTTTGTAAATTAATATTATTGGGACTAATAAAGGTTCTTATTTCCTGAAGATTTTTTTGCTCAAGATCAGGCGTTTGTTTAATAAAATTCATCACGCTCACTTGAGAAGTAGTAGCTTGACTATCTTTATAAAGATAACCTTCTGTTTTATAAAAGGAAAAAATACTGGTTTTCTGATCACTCTTAACAAAAGAATGTGCCGCTAAACGATTAAAATTAAAGGTAGAAACCGCTACTGACGCCTGACTTTTATAATAAAAATTAAGTACTAAATACCTCCCCAGTAAAAAACCGGTGCTTATTATAATAAAAAGAAAACTAATTAATTTTAATCTTTTTTTATTCTTCATTTTAAAATTACCTCTAATGTAATTTTATCAGGATAAATAGCAATTAATCTTATTTTTCCTTGTTTAAACTTAAGCTCATTAATCTCATATCCAGCAAATCCACCAATATTATAGATTAATTCTTCTTTATTCTGATTGCCACCAATCTCGATTTCTACCCTGGTTAAACCATCTTTTTGTTGAGGAAGAGGTAAAATCAATTTCTTTAAACTAAGTGTAATCTTATTAGGTAAAGATTTCGTTTCATTAAGCTTTAAAGTTAAAAAAAAGGATTTTTTATGAGATAAAAATTTTTGATTTACCACTAATAATACTCCTAGAAATAAAGTTAAAATTAATGCCAGCCAACCTAAAATAAAAATCCAACGCGAAGACCTGCGGCTATTCACAAATATTTAATTTAGAAATATATAGGTATTTTTTACCTGTCATCAATGCAGGGGCTCCATCACACCCTGTAGACAAAGGACACCAACTTAAACCAAAGGCGTTAAATTGATTTAAATTTTTAGTCAAGTTCAGATTAAGCATACTAGATTTAGTAGTAATATTGGCATTAGGGGAAAAATTAATTTGACTATCACCTTTTTTCAAATCACTAGCCAAAAAATCATTAATATTAACTTTACCTAAATATAATACCTCAGTTTCTTTATCTATTAAATTCAAATCACTAAAACTTTTTGCTAAATTCAAAATTCCCACCTGCAAATCTTTTAATTGGCTACCGCTAAAATTGGTGCATTTTGCCAAAGAATAAGACATATAAATATCATAAATCGAGTTATCCCTAACTAGATCACCTGAAGAACTATTTAGAATAACTGTAGGCGAAGGCGTTAGTCCTGCTTGCAAAAAAGTCGTGTTATTAGCGCTCGTTGATTCTCCTTCGTCAAATTTAATTGATAGTGCATTAATAATCATTGAATAATCTTGAGTATCCACTACTTGATCTAAATTTAAATCTGCTAGCGCCACACTACTACTATCATTTTTACCTAAATTATTTCTCACCAAAGAAGTATCATAAGAATTTACTATTCCATCTTGATTAGGTAAATCGCCCGCTAATAAAAGAATTTTAGAAAAATCTAAGGTGTTTAAGCCTTGAATTAAAGAAATCTTGCCATCTTCACAATGATAGGTGCCGGGATAATCTTCAGTCGGAGCCGCAACGCAAATCTTTTTCTGAATATGTTTTGGGCCTTTAACTAAAATTTTATAATTTGAACCAGGATTAACGTTTGAGGTGAATGATCCTGACCATACTCCATTATCATCACAACTAAATACTACAGAAGATTGTTTGTCTAATCCATTACCCACTATTCTCACGTTTACGTTCATCGTTGGAGCAATAGTTGGTTTGTTTGTTATTCCTTGAAATTTAAGCCGCATGCTAATATTAATCCCATTAGGATTAAGAGTGGGGGTAGGAATAGCAGTAGGCGTAGGGCCTTGGGTTGGGGTAGGACCTTGTGTCGGAGTAGGACCAGCTGTAGGCGTAGGATCTTGTGTTGGGGTAGGAGAAGTGGTGGAAGCTGGAGTGATAGTTAACCATTTGCTATAACAGCTATTAATTTCCTCCGTGGAAAGAGCACGATTATAGATAGCAACATCATCAATAGCACCATTGAGAAACCAATTATTAATTGGATGTTTGCCAAAAGTTAGCGGGGCTGTGCCATTACCCCAGGTTTGAGTGATGGCAATACTTGCTTCTAATTTCCCATCTACATAAAGATTAAGAAATGAACCATCAGCTACATTGACTATATGGTGCCATTGACCATCAGCAATATTGGTTGTGCCAGTAATCTGATCTGCAGGGCTTCCTGCTAATGGCCAATCGGCAAAATATGCCTTTGCGTCTTTTACGCCAAGAAGATATTCATAATTATTAATATTTGATTTAGTTACAATAGTTTGATATCCGGTTGTTTGAGTGGTCTTAACCCATGCTGCAATAGTCATGATGCGATTGGTAAATGACAGACTATCGGTATCATTAACAGAAATGCTATTATTCCCGCTGCCATCAAAACTGCGCGCATTACCAAACATACCGGCAGTTACATTGGCAGTTGAGGTAGAGGTACCGGTATTACCATTACCAGAAGAATCAGCGACAGTACTTGCCCCCATTACTTCATTCATACCCCATCGCGCCACTAAACCAGCTGAAGAACAAGGATAAGTATTAGGACCAAATGTTGGGGTTGGGCTTGGAACAAAACCAAAAACACACTCCGGCCCTGAACAATAATTAATATCGGCATTGGTGCCATCAGAATCTTTTGCTGTGCTAGGATCACCAGCATTAATAACCGGCGAAGAAGTAGATTTAAGAAGAAAATTATTATTATTAGGATCAACATATTGAGGATCAGTATCATTAAGTGAGTTATATATTGCAGTACATCTGGGAATTTCTGTAGCACAAGATACACCATTATTATAAAAAAGATTATAAGCAATATCTATCTTGCTACCAGAGCTCCACCAAATACCATTGGTTTTATTATTCATAAAAACAGAGTTTCTCACCTTGAGTGTTGTTGTTGAGGCGGCTGTGCTATTAAATTCAATCCCACTACCTTGACCGGCAGTACCATTATTATAAAAAGTATTATTAAAAATATTCAGTGTGCTTATGGGAGTAGTAGCAACTTCTCTAGTTTTATCTATATATATACCACTCTTTTTGTTATTAGAAAAAATATTGTTATTAATATTAAAAAGATCATTAGCAACTGCATTTACGCCATCAATATATACTCCATAAATATTATTGCGAAAACGATTATTCACTATACTGGCAGCAGTGAGACCATTTAAGCTATCTTTTAGACGAACGCCATATCCAAAGTTTTCAATCGCTAAATTTTGAATATTTACCCTTCCTCCCTGAGAACAAAAAGCGCTTATTATCGCCGACTGATTTCTGTTAGTAATTTCAGTGCCGTCTATTACCGGCATACCACTTAACGGAACAAAATTAATTCTACGTTTGTCAATATTAAATACACAATACTCATTAGAATTAAGAGCAGTATTCTGGGTAGCTATTATTGGTACATATTTCCCTTCTGCTATTTTAATCTCTACTATTGGGTTATCGGCAACGGTTGTATTATTAGGAATATAATCTAATGCTTCTCTTATTGCATGATCACCATAAAAAGGACAACTTAAACTATACGGTCCATCGCGGCAGATATACATAATTGTAGGCGTATTCTTATTAATAAAAGCATTTAACACCGGCAAAGTAAAATAATTTTTCCCATTGCTGGTAAATATTCCTCCGCTGTCTATAGTAATCTGGTTTTCACCTGCTGCAATTACTCTAAAAGTTAAGGTGGCAATCTTTACGTTTTGATTAGTGCCAACTGCTTGAGGAGATAACAGCGCAAATACTGTAACTTTACCATCAGTATTCGCATTAGACAAAGTAGTGTTCGTGGTTGCTCCAGTTTGCGGAGTAATAGCGGGAGTAGTTGTAGTAGAAATAAGAGAATTATAAACAATACTAGTTAAATTAATTTTACTTTTATCAAAAGAAAGAGCAAATCTATAACCATCAATAGCCAGCGCCTGAGAAAATTGAGCCATGACGTCTACTGTAAAAGTAGTATTAACCGCCCGATTAGTAAGAACAAAAGGACTTATCCTAAGAAAAACGCTTTCCCCTGATGCTTTTGATTTTTTTGAGTGAGAAGTCAAATAATTAAATAAATATAATCCTATACCAAGCGCTGTAAAAATAATAATTGCCGTTCTAAAAATAAAATTCGATTTCGGAATTTTTCTATTATTAAAATCATTCATTTTTTAATTAAATCACCTTCAAGACTCTAAATAAAATAAAGCTAATAAAATAAAATAAAATTATTTGGAAAATAGGCAGGTATAAAGTAAGAAAAATTGTGGTAATCACTAAAATAAAAAAGGCTTCATTATGTATAGCTGGTAATAAACCTTTAGTAA
>CAZYRU010000010.1:0-16492 GCA_964649995.1 uncultured Gammaproteobacteria bacterium | reverse complement strand
AGTAAGTTTTTTTGCTCCATCAGGATTTTTTTATAACTTTTTTTATTTTATCTTAGTGATTGGTTTTACCTATTTTTACACAGTAGTTATTTTTAATCCGCAAAAGATTGCTGATGAAATTCAAAAAAATGGTGGTTTTATTCCGGGTATTCGTCCGGGTATTGCTACTAAACAATATTTAGAAAAAATTCTTTATAAGTTGACTAGCGTGGGGGCGGTATTTTTAGGCTTAATTGCTATTACTCCTGCGATAGTTTCTAAAATTACCAATTTAAATAACTTAGTAATTGGCGGGACCGGAATTTTAATAGTGGTATCGGTAATTTTGGAGACTTTTAAGATGATAGAAGCGCAATTAATGATGAAAAATTATGAACGTTTTTTCCGTTAATGTTTTTAAATTATTAATTTATTTTTTTATTATTTATGGCTAAAAAAGGAGCGCGGATTCTCATTGGTTTAGTGTGTGAAATTTGCAACAAACAAAATTATGTTACTCAAAAAAATAAAATTAATACTAGTGAAGGCTTAAAACTAAGGAAGTATTGTAATCAGTGTAAAAAACATACTTGGCATAAAGAAAAGAAAAAATTAGGTTAATAAATAATCATTATTAATATATGAAAATTATCTTAATTGGCATTCAAGGCGCAGGTAAATCTACTCAGGGTAATCTCTTATCTAAACAACTAAAAATTCCTTATCTATCCACCGGTCATATCTTTCGGGAAATAGCCAAAGAAAAGACTGATTTAGGTCGCTACCTTAAAGAAACGATGAATGCCGGTTTGCTTATTCCTGATGCAAAAACATTAGAGATTGTTGACTCTTATTTAAAAAGACCCGAATATAAACGTGGTTATATTTTGGATGGCTTTCCTAGAACTTTAGTGCAAGCAAAACAATTTGTTAATGGTATTAATAAGGTGGTTTATTTGGAGATACCGGAAAAAGAGGCATTATGGAGGATAATTCGGCGTAACGATGCTAGTCGAACCGATGAAACTTTACCGGCGCTAAAAAAACGAATTGAGTCCTTTTATAAATTCACTAAACCGGTAATTAGTTATTATGCCAAACAACAAAAATTAGTAGTGATTGATGGTATGGGTAGTATTGAGGAGGTAAATAATAATATTTTAAAAAGTCTTGGACGGCAGATTATAGAAAATCAACTGCAAATCTGGAAACAAAAACAAAAAGCAATTATTGCAGTAGTAGGTTTACCCGGAGCAGGTAAAACCGCTGCCTGCGAGTTTTTTAAGCAAAAAAAACTACCGATAATTTCGTTTGGAAAGATAGTAAATGATTATATTGATAAACATCACTTAGTTCACAATGAGCTTAATCATAAGCAAATACGAGAAGAGTTGCGTCGCAGATATGGTCAGGAGGCATTCGCAGTTTTAAACAGAGATAAAGTTAGCAAGGCGTTAAAAAAGAATTTGATAGTTATAATTGATGGTTTAAGATCTTGGGAAGAATATCTTTATCTCAAGAAGATCTTTAAAAAAGTTCGAATTTATATTCTGGCCTTATTTGCCGATAAAGCAAAGCGCTATCAGAGAATTGCCAATCGTAAATATCGCAGTCATGTATACGGTGAAGAAAGAGATATTAATGAGCTAATTGGTTTAAATATGGGTCCGACTATTGCGTTTGCTGATTTTCTGGTTAAAAATAATTTCTCTGTAGAGGAATTTCATAATAAGTTAGAGCAAGTTTATCGAGAGGTTTATTTTTCTTAAAGTTTAATTTAATGATGAATTTAAAAAGCGTAGCAGAAATTAAGCTAATGCAACAAGGGGGAGAGAAATTGCATCAAGTAGTGAATCAGCTTAAAAAAGAAATTAAGCCCGGAATGAGTACAAAAGAAATCGACAAAAGAGCAGAGGAACTAATTAAAAAGAAAGGAGGAGAACCCTCTTTTAAAAAAGTGCCTAATTATCATTGGTCAACTTGTATTTGTCTTAATGATCAAGTGGTACATACTCCGCCTTCTGATAGAAAAATTATGGCAGGAGATTATGTTACGATCGATATTGGCATGTATTATCAAGGTTTCCATACTGATTATGCTGAGTCATTTCTTCTTGATGAAGAAGGGTGTAGTTGCTTGGATGATTTTTTACAAGTAGGTAAGCAGGCTTTGTATAAAGCTATCAATCAGGTTAAAGTTGGTAATCGTTTGGGCAAGGTATCATTAGCGATTGAAAAAGAAATTTATGGCCATGGTTATTTTGTTTTAAAGGAGCTAACTGGTCATGGAGTGGGTCGGCAATTACATGAAGATCCTTTTATCCCCGGCTATTTAGATCGGCCAATTTACCAAACGCCTTTGATTAAACCTGGTTTAGTGGTAGCGATTGAGGTGATTTATTCTCAAACAACAGAGGCAATTGCTTATGAACGAGGTAATCAATGGTCAATTGTGACAGAAGATGGTAGTTTGGCAGCCTGTTTTGAACATACTGTTGCCGTTACAGAAAAAAAGAGTTTTATTTTAACATAAGTTTATGTTAAAATATATCTTTTATGAAGGAAAACACGCTAGTAGTTGAGGGAGAAGTAATTGAGAATTTGCCCAATACTTTATTTAAAGTAAAGTTATTACAATCGAGCAAGATTATTTTATGTTATTTATCAGGAAAGATGCGCAAGAATTACATTAAAATTTTACCCGGTGATAAAGTAAAAATAGAATTGACGCCATATGATCTTAACCGGGGAAGAATTATTTATCGCAATTAACACTATGCATGTTCGAGCATCGATTAAAAAAATGTGTCCTAAGTGCCAATTAGTTAAAAGGCGAGGAAAATTATATATTACTTGTGTTAATCCTAAGCACAAGCAAAGACAAGGATAATTTTATTTTATTATTTTTAATTAGTTATGGTCCGTTTTTTAGGTTTAGTATTACCCGATAACTCAAGGATTGAATATGCTTTAACATTAATTTATGGCATAGGTTTTCCTTTGGCGAAAAAAATTCTTGCTCAGACTAAGATTGATCCGCAAAAGCGGGTTAAAGAGGTAACAGAAGAGGAATATAAAAAAATTACTGTTGCCATTGAGAAGAATCATTTAATTGAAGGAGAACTAAGAGAAGAAATTTCTGAGAACATTAAAAGATTAAAAGATATTGGGAGTTATCGCGGTTTGCGACATATTCGTGCTCTACCGGTTAGAGGTCAGCGTACTAAATCTAACGCCAGGACCAAGCGTGGTAAGAGAAAGACAGTGGGAGCATTAAGAAAAGAGGCATGGGCTAAATTAGAGCAAAATAAAAATACTGCCGCTGCGGCGAAAAAAACAAATTAATTATTAGTTTTAAAAGAATTGATATTTTCTAGTTTTTTATGATAAAAAAGAAGAAAACTAAAGTAGTTGAGAAAGGAAGAATTTATATTACTGCTACTTTTAACAATACGTTAGTGACGATTACTGATGAAGCAGGTAATCCAATTGTGGTTGGTTCATGTGGAATGCATGGTTTTTCCGGTACTAGAAAATCAACCCCTTATGCGGCTACTACTGCGACGGAAAATGCACTAAAAAAAGCTATTGAACAGCATAATTTACGTTATGCCGATATTTATATTAAAGGAATTGGGCCGGGAAGAGAAGCGGCTTTAAGAGCAGTAAAGGCTTCAGTGGTTGAGGTGGAGAAAATAGTGGATATAACTCCTATTCCTCACAATGGAGTGCGTCCACCCAAAATTAGGAGAGTTTAATTTTTATTTTTATCTATGAGATATATAGGACCTAAAAACAGATTAGCGCGACAGCAGATGGTAGATTTGGGATTAAAAACTCCCGGTTCCAAATCTTATAGCCGTTTATTAAAAAAACTTAATGTTCCACCCGGCCAACATGGTTTAAAAGGAGCAAGAAGAAAATTATCCGAGCATGCGTATCAACTAAAAGAAAAACAAAAGCTGAAAATTATGTTTGGTTTAAGTGAGAGTCAGTTAAAAAAGTATTTTAAGATTGCTATTGCTAAAAAAGGTAATACCGCTTTATGGCTTTCTAAATTATTGGAAAAAAGATTAGATAATCTAGTTTTTCGTTTTGGTTTTGCTCCGACGCGCGCTGCGGCGCGTCAATTAGTCAACCATGGTCATTTTAAGATTAACGATCAAAAGGTTTCAATTCCCTCCTATCAAGTTAAAGTTGGTGATATAATTAGTTTTTCTAAAGAAAAGACCACGAAGATTCCCTATGTACAGCAGAGTTTGGCAAATAAAGATAGTTTATTGCCAAGCTGGTTGGAAAGAAAAAATTTAACCGGTAAATTAATTACTGAGCCTACTAGTGAAGAAATTGAAAAACAGGTTAATTTAAGGTTAGTAATTGAATTTTATTCTCGATAAAAGAATTTATTATTTATTTATTATTTTATTTATGCTTAAACCTAATTTTTTTACTCATCAACTTGAACAAACAGATAATTTTGGTAAATTTGTGATAGATCCTTTGCCCCGCAGTTTTGGTCAAAGTTTAGGTAATGCTTTAAGAAGAACACTTCTTTCTTCCTTAAAAGGTGCTGCGGTGGTAGCAGTGAAGATTAAAGGGGTGCCGCATTTATTTGCTACCCTAAAAGGCATAAAGGAATCAGCGTTAGAGTTGACTCTAAATTTAAAACAGTTACGCTTTACTACTTTTGAGAGTGATTCGTTTGTTAAATTAACCTTAGAGAAAAAAGGAGCCGGTAAGATTTATGGTAAGGATTTTAAAGGTGAAATCCAGGTAATTAATAAAGATACTTATTTAGGAGAGATTACTGATGATAAGGTTAATTTAGAAATTGAAATTTTAGTGGCGTGTGGAGTAGGTTATATTAATGCGGAAGAAAGTAAGGTTGAAGAATCAGGCTTTATTCCGGTAGATGCATTTTTTTCTCCGGTTAAGAAAGTGGAATTTAAAGTGGAGGAGGCACGGGTTGGGCGTAAGACAGATGCTGATAAATTAATCCTTGAGATTACTACAGATGGTTCTTTAAAGCCGGCGGAAGCCTTGAGACAAAGCGCATTAATGTTGGCTGATTTTAGCAGTTATATTTTATCAGGGAACGATAACCCTCAACCCAAAGAAGAAAAACAAGAAAATCAGACAAAGCAAGAGCAAGTTGATCAAAGACTTTATGATATCATCATTGATGAGCTTAATTTACCCTCTAGAGTTATTAATGCCTTATTGAGGGAAAATATTGAGACAGTAGCGGATTTGATTAAAGTAGGTAGAGAAAAACTTACTAATATGAAAGGCGTAGGCAAAAAGTCGATAGAATTAATTGAGGAAGAATTGAAGAAAATGAATATTAATTTAGATCAATAATTTTTTTATGCTACATCGGAGAAAAACTATTAAATTCAAAAACGGCCAGGACGCAAAAGAGATGTTGATTAAGAAACTAGTCAGAAGTTTGCTTTTGTATCCAAAGATTACTTTAACGTTGACTAAAGCTAAGGTATTAAAGCAGATTATGGAAAAGTTAGTAGAAAAAGCTAAGAGAGAAAATGAGGCCAATAAAAATTATCTTTTGCGTTATACAACAGATAGTCAATTAGTAAAAATTTTTTTTACCAAAATTGGTCCAGCTGCTAAAGAGCGTCAGGGCGGTTATTTAAGGATTAAAAAAATAGGTGAACGCGCCTCTGATGGTGCAGAGATGGCAATTTTAGAATGGACCATTGCACAAAAATAATTATGAAAAAAATTACCAAGACTACCAACTTTACTTCCCCAACTCATCGGCAATGGAGTCTAGTTGATGTCAAAGATAAAATCTTAGGCAGAATTGTGCCAGAGATTGCTTTGCGTCTTCAGGGAAAGCATCGGGTTGATTACTCACCTAATTTAGACAATGGTGATAATGTAGTGGTGATTAATGCAACATTTGTAAAAGTATCAGGAAAAAAATTTAATACCAAAGTTTATACTCATTATTCTGGTTATCCCGGTGGTCTTAAAGTCAAAACTTTTGCTAATCTGCAACAAACTAATCCTGAGAAGATCATCAAATTAGCAGTAGCCGGCATGTTGCCCAAAAATAAATTGCGGGCGAAAAGATTGGCCCGACTATTTGTTTTTAAAGATGAGAAACATCCATATCAAGATAAATTTAAATAAATTTACTAAATAATTTTTATGGTTAAAAAAAATCAAAGCTTTAAGTATTACGAAGCAGTGGGTCGACGCAAGGAAGCGGTGGCGCGTTGTCGACTATATCTTGTGAATAAAACTAAGGTGGCTTTAGTAAAAGAAGAAAAAATTCAAGCAGGTGAGATACGAGTGAATAATTTACCGATAGAACAATATTTTCCCCGTTTATCAGATAAAACAAAATATTTACTACCATTGAAATTGACTGCCTCTGAAGAACGGTTTGCCATCTCAATTAAAGTTAAAGGTGGCGGTAAAGCAGGACAATTGGGAGCAGTAATTTTAGCCGTGGCGCGGGCATTGGAAAAAGTAGATAAAGAAAAAAATCGGCCAGTGTTGAAGAAATTAGGATTACTTCATCGTGATCCTCGAGTCAAGGAACGCCGTAAAGTTGGAACCGGAGGTAAAGCAAGACGTGAAAAACAATCACCCAAGAGGTAAAATCAATATATATGCGATCCCTCTCAATCATCATTACCTCCTATAATAGTCGGGATATTACCCACAAGTGTTTGCTTAATTTACAAGCTAATTTTAATCGATACCCTCTTGATTATGAATTAGTGGTAGTGGATAATGGATCAAGTGATGGAAGTGTGACGATGCTGAAAAAAATAGCTTCTGACTGGAATAATCTTCATCTTTATTTAAGCAAAAAAAATTTAGGTTATACCAAAGGAAATAATTTAGGATTTTCGTTAAGTTCGGGAAAATATGTATTATTTCTTAATTCCGATGTCTTGATTGAAGACTTGAACTTTAAAGATCTATTGGCATTTATGGACAGATATCCTGATATTGGGGTCTTAACCGTGAAGTTAATGCTTAATCAAAAACAGATTGATCCTGCTTCTCATCGCGGTTTTCCTACTTTGTGGCGCTCGTTTTGTTATTTAGTTAGATTAGAACAAATAACCAGTCAACTCCCTTTACTTAATCGTTATTTTGGCGGCTATCATTTAATCGATCGTGATTTAGACACAATTCATGAGATTGATTCGCCCACTGGTGCTTTTTTTTTGACACGGAGGGCAATTTTTACTCGAGTTAATGGTTTTGATGAAGATTTTTTTATGTATGGAGAAGATTTAGATTTAAGTTATAGAATTAAACAATTAGGTTATAGAATAATTTATTATCCTCTGTTTCAGGCTTTACATCTTAAAGGTCAAAGCGGTATTTATAAGTATCAAGATAAAGCGATGGAGAGACGGACGCGGTTTTATTTTTATGATGCCTGGAGGATTTTTTATCATAAACATTGGGCGGGCAAAAATTTTTGGTGGCTTAATCAAATAGTTTATTTTTTTATTAAACTCAAAACTCTTCCTTACTATGAAAAAAATAGGTCTTGATGCACGACTGATTAAACAAACCGGAGTAGGAACTTATCTACATAATTTGCTTTATTATCTTGATCAATTTTTACCCGAAGATATTATTCTTAATGTATATTTAAAATCAGCCGATATCGCGGAGATAAAATTATCGCATAAAAATATTCATCTTAAAATTGCCAATTATCACTGGCATTCTTTAGAGGAACAGGTTGGTTTTTTATTTTTTTTAGAGCGAGAAAATTTAGATTTGATGCACTTTACTTATTTTAGTTTGCCAATTTTTTATTCGAGGAAATTTATAACTACAATTCATGATCTTACTCCTTTGTTTTATAAAACCGGATTAGCTTCTACTCATCACCCTTTAATTTATGAGATTAAGTATTTTTTTTATAAACTAGTGATTAAGCGTCAGATTAAAAATGCTCTGAAAATTATTACTCCCACAGCGGCGGTAAAGCAAGAATTGATGAGTTTATTTGATCAGGTATTAAATAAAAAAATAGTGGTTACCCATGAGGGGGTTGATTATCGGCTTAAGCAGACTGTTTCAAATCAGAGTTTACGTTTGCGTATCGGTGAACATAAATATTTTTTGTATGTTGGCAATTTTTATCCTCATAAAAATGTAGCGATGTTAATCCGATCTTTTTCTGATTTGCCGGGGCAAAAGCTTGTCTTAGCCGGCCCCACTAATTACTTTAGTCAGAAAATAGAGCAGTTAATTCAAACTCTTAATCTACAAAAAAAAATTTTTTTTATTAAAAACCCGTCTCTTGCCGATCTAAAATATTTGTATCAAAATTGTTATGCATTAATTCACCCTTCTTTGGCTGAGGGTTTTGGTTTACCGATAATAGAGGCGATGTATTTTAATAAACCAATCATTGCTTCAAAAATTAAGTCTTTTATTGAGTTGACAGAAGGTAAATATTTAGCTTTTGCTGCCAACAGCGAACAGGATTTAAAAGCTAAAATCCGCTATTTTTTGGCAAAAAAAAATTATGAAGTTGACTATGGTGATTTTGCAGCTAAATTTAGTTTTGAGACAATGACTCGGCAGACTTTAAAAGTTTATGAAGAGTGTTTGCATGAAAAATAATAATCTTCGTTTAGCTTTTGTTTATGATTGGTTTGATAAATGGGGAGGCGTAGAAAGATTATTGTTGAAACTGCATCAATTTTATCCTCAAGCTGATTTTTATACTTCTTTTTATGATCAAAAAACTGCTTGCTGGGCAAAAGATTTTTCTCTTACTACTTCTTTTATTCAATCTTTTCCCGGTTTGATTAAAAAAAATCGTTTTTTGAGTTTGCCGTTTTTGCCGCGGGCATTTGAAAGTTTTCAGTTTTCCCAGCGCCAATATGATTTAGTAGTGTCGCTTACTTCTTCTTTTGCCAAAGGAATTATTACTCCGCCTAAGGTTTGTCATATTTGTTATTTACTTACGCCAACAAGATTTTTATGGGAAGATTGGAAGATTTATTTTCCTAATTTAGCGGGGCAGCTACTGTTTTTGCCCTATCTTAGTTATCTGCGCCGTTGGGATTATATTGCTTCGCAGCGACCTGATTATTATTTTGCTATTTCCAAAACAGCGGCTGAGCGTTGTTTAAAATATTATCAGCGTAAAGCTGAGGTAATTTATCCTCCTTTTGATTTAGATTACTGGCAGCAAATAGCTTCTTGTCTTAAAGAGGTAAAACTCAATTTTTCCTCTTATTATTTGGCAGTAGCTAGATTAGAGGTTTATAAAAGAATGGATTTTTTGATTGATTATTTTAATCATCATCCCCGACAGAATTTGATAATAGTAGGGTTAGGCACTCAATATACTTTGTTGCGAAAAAAAGCCAATAGCAACATTCAATTACTTGGACAGTTGAGTGATCATGAACTTGGTTGGCTCTATCAGCACGCTAACGCTTTAATTATGCCCCAAAAAGAGGATTTTGGTTATACAGCACTTGAGGCACAATTTTTTGGTTGTCCGGTTATCGCTTATGCGCAAGGAGGAGCAAAAGAAACAGTTATCAATGGGCAAACCGGTTTATTTTTTGAGGAATTAACTTTTTTATCTTTAGAGAAAACTATTGCAAGGTTAAAGAAGATAGCTTACAATTTAAAAAGCAATTTACTTAAGGAAAGATTGGTTCAGTTGAATAATTTTTCCTTAGTTAATTTTCAAAATAATTTTCACAATTTATTAATTAAAAAATATAAAGAATATGAAAGCAATAATTTTTGCCGGGGGAACAGGGACTAGGCTTTGGCCTTTATCAAGGAAAAAGTCTCCCAAACAGTTTGAGAAAATTTTGGGTGATAAATCTACTCTTCAGCTGGCAGTAGCAAGATTGTTGCCTGATTTTCAGTATCAAGATATTTATATTTCCACCAATATTTTATATAAGGAGATAGTAGAAAACCAATTACCCCAAATCCCGAAAGAGAATTTTATTTTTGAGCCGGAAAAAAAAGATGTTGGTCCAGCAATCGCTTTAGTTTCGGGTATTCTTTGTCAGACTAATCCAGAGGAGCCGATAGCGATTCTGTGGAGCGATCATTTAGTCCAGCAAGAAGCAGAATTTAAAAAAATTTTACTCACCGCGGGAAAATATATTCAAAAACATCATAATAAGATTATTTATATTGCTCATCAACCGCGCTATCCCAGCGTTAATTTAGGTTATATTCATATTGGTAAAAAATTAGAGGAGTTAGATGGAACTTTTTTTTATCAAACTGAAGGATTTAAATATCGCCCCGATGCTGCAACTGCTCAGGAATTTGTTAAGAGTGGGCAGTATGGTTGGAATCTAGGGTATTTTGTGACGACGCCTAAATTTATTCAGGCTTCTTTTGCGCGTTTTTCACCTAATATCTACAAAAATACACAGACCATCCTTAAACATTGGCAGCAGCAAGATTATTTATCGTTCTTAAAAAAAAATTATGGTCGGGTAGAAAAAATTAATTTTGATAACGCGATTTTAGAAAACTTAGATAAGGAAGAAGCTTTAGTAGTAATAGCTAATATTGGTTGGAGTGATATTGGAGCTTGGGAAGCTTTAAAAGAAGCATTGGAAAAAAATCCTGGTGATAATATTACCTTGGGGAATAATTTTTTAGAAAATGTTAAAGATTCCTTAATTTATAATTATGAAGATAAGAAACTCGTAGTAGCAGTAGATATGCAGGAGATTATTGTAGTTAATACTGATGATGTTTTATTAATCTCCAATAAAAAATCAGTGAATAAAATTAAAAAAGTAGTTGAGGGTTTTGAGGGAACGGAATATGAAAAATTAATGTAACATGAAAACACATATTTTTTGTCAACCATTTAAAGGTTGGTGCTATCAAAAATACCTAAAAAGAATAATTGATATTATTGCAGCTTTAGTATTATTGGTATTATTTTTTCCTATTTGTGTGATTACCGCGATTGCGATTAAGTTAAATTCCCGCGGGCCAATTTTTGCGGATGTACCTGAACGTGTAGGTCAGGGAGGTAAACTTTTTAAGATGTATAAATTCCGTTCGATGATTGAGAATGCTCATTTTCTGTTACGCCAGGATCCTCAATTTAGGGCTCTTTTTCAGGAATACAAAAAAAGCAGTTATAAATTAAAAAATGATCCGCGGGTAACGAGCGTAGGAAGATTTATTCGTAAACATTCTTTAGATGAGATTCCTCAGCTAATTAATGTTTTGCGAGGAGATATGAGTTTGATTGGTCCACGGGCTTATTATCCTGACGAGCTGGAGAATCAGCAAAAAAAATTTCCTCATACCAAAAAATTATTAAAAAGCGTTTTATCTGTTAAACCTGGCATTAGTGGTTTGTGGCAGGTGTCTGGTCGGTCTGAAATTAATTTTGATAAGCGAATTGCTATTGATTCAAAGTATGCCAATGATATATCATTATGGTTAGATTTAAAAATTATGCTTAAAACGCCTTTGGTGATGTTAAGTGGCGAAGGAGCAATTTAATTTTAAAAACAATATGAAAAAAGCGATTCTATTTTTAATCTTAATTATTTTGTCAGGAGGATATTTTTTTGCTTATCGTCCTTATTTAAAAATTAGAGCTAAGATTCAAGCGGTGGTGGCGGAAGGAAAAGAGCTAAAGACAGTTTTTTCTCAAAACGACATTGATCTTTTAAATGACAAATTTGTTCAACTTGAATTAAAATATCAAGATTTAAAAAAAGAATCCGCTAGTATTTATTGGTTAAGTTTTATTCCTTATATAGCTGATTATAAAAATGGAATTGAAGCAGGAGATTATTTAATTTCTGCCGGTAAAGAAACGATTGCGGCAATTGCTCCTTATGCTGACATGATTGGTTTTCGCAAAGGTAAAGGTTCTTTCGTGGAAAAGTCCGCTGAGGATAGATTACAGACTGCTATCTTGACTTTGGATAAAGTTTTAAGCAAGATCGATAATATTTCTGAAGATATTAGACAGGCCGAGTTACGTTTAGATAGAATTGACTCCAATCGGTATCCGGAAAAAATTGGCAAAACTCTAGTTAAAAAACAGATTACTGATATAAAAGAGCAGTTTAAAGGATTGGCATCATTATTTGTTGATGCTAAACCTTTGGTAAAAAATCTACCGGTGATTTTTGGTAAAGACAAGGAAAAAACTTATTTGGTATTATTTCAGAATGATAAAGAACGTAGAGCCACTGGTGGTTTTTTAACTGCTTACGCCATCTTTAAAATTAAAGATGGCAAAATTACAGTTGAGCGCTCAAAAGATATCTATACTTTAGATGATTCCATTTCTAATCATCCCTCTGCTCCAGCGGAAATTCGGACTTACTTTCCTTCAATTAGCACTTTTTATATTCGCGACAGTAATCTTTCGCCTGATTTTCCTACATCAGTGAAGTTATTTAATTCTCTTTATAAAAATAGCGGTGAAAGAGTAAATTATGATGGAATTATTGCTTTGGATACAAAGGTGTTGGTGGATATGCTTGAGGTTTTTGGTGATACTGAGGTAAGAGGAATTAATTTTTCCTCCAGAATAGATCCGCGCTGTAATTGTCCCTCGGTTATTTATAAACTACTGGATGAGATAGATCGACCGGTAAATTATATTAAAACGGATCGTAAAGGAATCTTGGGTGATTTAATGTATGAGCTTTTTTATAAAGCAATTCGTTATTCACCATCTAAATATTGGGGAAAGTTAGTACAACAGATGTTTACTAATCTGCAAGAAAAACATATTCTTTTATACTTTACTGATGCAGATTTAGAGGCAGCAGTTGATAGATTAAACTTTGCCGGTAGTATTAAACACTATGATGGCGATTATCTTCATGTGAATAATGTTAATTTTTCCGGTGCTAAAACTAATCTCTTTATCATGGAATCAATTGCTTCTGAAACTAAAACTAATGATGGTGGTAAAATTACCCGTGTAGTAACAGTAGAGTTTAAAAATCCATATCCTCATTCTGATTGCAATCTGGAAAGAGGAGGGTTATGTCTTAATGCTTTGCATAAAAACTGGATTCGGGTTTATGTACCGTTAGGGGCAGAGTTAGTGAGTTTTAGCGGTTCAACTAAAAAGGTACAGAGTTATCAAGATTTGGGAAAAACAGTATTTGAAGGCTTTGTAGAGGTACCTACTCAGGGAATGGCTAAAGCGGTAATTAAATACACTTTGCCACAGGAAAAATTAGCTAATCACTATAAATTATTAATCCAAAAACAACCGGGTGTATTAAATCAAAAACTAAAAGTGATTGTTAATGGCAAAAATCTTTACGATCAAGCTTTTGTAGTAGATCAAGAGCTAAAACTTAAATAAATGAAAACCTTTAAAGCTGAAGGATGGATCATTGGCAGGAGAAATCTTCTTAATCAAGATAAGATTATTATTTTCTTTTCCCGTGATTTGGGCAAAATTATTTTGTGGGCAAAAAATATTCAGAAAATTACCAGCAAAAGATTGCCGCATGCTCAAACTGGTAATTATCTCCGGTTAGTAGCAACGGAAAAAAACCATTATTATTATCTTCAGGATACAACTTTAATCTCAGCTTATTCACAGATTAAAAAAAGCTTAGCGCGGCTTAATCAGTTGTATTTAATTTTTTTTATTCTAGATCGGATTTTACCCGAAAGACAACCAGAAAAGCCTATTTTTTCTCTTACTTATCAATTTCTTAAACTGCTTTCCTCTCAAGGTGCAGATGAGAAGGATTTAACCAATTATTTAAATCAGGTTTTAATTAAATTAGGTTATATACAGACTACTTATTCTTATTCTCAAATATTGACAAAAATTGAAGAGATTATTGCCGAAAAAATACCTTCTTTTATTATATAATTATTAAATGGATGAAATCATTGCTTTATGTAAAAGACGAGGATTTTTTTATCCTGCTTCCGAGATCTATGGCGGCTTAGCTAATACTTGGGATTTTGGTCATTATGGTACGTTATTAAAAAATAATCTGCGGGATTTATGGTGGGATTATTTTGTGTTAAAGCGTGACGATATGGTAGGGATTGATGCTAGTATTTTTTTAAGTCCGCGAGTTTGGGAAGCATCAGGTCACGTAGCCAATTTTACTGATGCGCTGGTGGATTGCAAGAACTGTCATTATCGCACTCGAGCCGATCATTTAATTGAGGATAATCTTCAAATTAAGGTCGAAGGATTACCGGTGGAAAAGTTAACCGAAATTATTAAAAAAAATAATTTAAAATGTCCCAAATGCGGTCAGAGTAATTTTACTGACGTGCGACGGTTTAACTTGCTTTTTGAGACAAAAATTGGGATTGTGGAAGAAAAGAAATCCCGTACTTATCTACGGGGTGAAATAGCGCAGGGAATTTTTTTGAATTTCAGGAATGTTCTTAATACAATGCGGGTAAAATTACCTTTTGGTATTGCTCAACAAGGTAAGGCTTTTCGTAATGAGATTACCATGGGGCAGGCACTTTATCGTACCTTAGAATTTGATTTAATGGAATTTGAGTATTTTATTCAACCTGAAAATTGGCAGAAACTTTATGCTTATTGGCAGGAACAAATGTGGCATTTTGCTCTTTTAGTCGGCCTGGAAGAAAAAAAACTGCGCTGGCGGGAACATCAGGAATTTGAGCGGTCGCATTATTCCAAAAAAACCATGGATATAGAATACTACTATCCTTTTGGTTGGAAAGAAATCTTTGGACTAGCTTATCGGACAGATTTTGATTTAAAAAATCATATGCTTCATTCGGGTAAAGATTTAAACTATATTGATCCTCAAACTCATAAAAAGTTTATTCCGCATGTAATTGAACCAACTTTTGGTTTATCTCGTCTTACATTTACCTTACTGGTTAACAGTTATCATCAAGAAACGGTTAGGGGTAAAAAGCGTTATTATTTAGCTTTTAATCCTCAGGTAGCGCCGATAAAGTTGGCGGTTTTTCCTTTACAAAAAGATGTTAAACTAATAAATAAAGCTCAGAAAATTTATCAACACTTAAAAGCCAGTTATGTCAGTGAATTTGATTCATCTTATAATATTGGTCAGATGTATCGTCGTCAAGATGAGATTGGTACACCCTATTGTTTGACAGTTGATTATCAGACGCTTGATGATGAAACTTTGACCGTGCGTGAACGAGATAGTATGTCACAGGAAAGAGTGGGAGTAGGGAGGCTTGATGAGTATTTGCGGTCTAAATTAAAACATTAAAAATTTAAATTAAATAAATTTATGAAAAAAAACCAAATAATTATTTTAGTGATATTAGGAATAGCCATTTTAATTAGTGGTTGGTTGTTATTCAAACCGCAGAGTAAAAAAACTCAAACTCCTGCTACTGAAGCGACTCCGACTGATGTTTTAATTCCTACTGTTGATGCTTCAGTTAAGGTAGATCTTGCGCCGCTTACTGGTAAAAAAGAAGTACTACTGAAAATCTCCGGTATTCCCAAAGGTACAACTCAAATTGAATATTCCCTTTCTTATCTTACTAAGAGTCAGGGATTGCAAGGAGTGATAGGGATAATTACCCTAGATTCATTTTCGCAAGAGTATGAAAAAAAATTGACCTTAGGCACTTGCTCATCGGGTACTTGTGTTTATCACGAAGTAGTAGGCAATATTAAAACCGAATTAAAATTTACTGGGAGTTATGGAGATAAGGTATTTACTCAGGATTTTACCTTAAATTAATCAATTAGTTTCTTATGGTAGGAAAGGAGGTGGATTAATTTATTTATGCCAATTATTCAATCTGCAAAAAAGAAATTGCGTCAGGATAGGCAAAGAACTCAACGCAATCGACAGTATGAAAAAAATTATAAGAAGGCAGTGAAAGCAGTAAAAAAGACGGCCAAGACTCAAGCAAAAGGAGGAATTAGTCAGTTAATCAAAAACGCTTTTAGGGCGATTGATAAAGCGGTAAAAAAAAGAGTAATTCATAAAAATAAAGGAGCGCGACTGAAATCAAGAATTAGCAAAATCGCTAAAAAGTCTTAATTACTATGAAATATAATATCAATCTACTAAATCTTAAGAAAAATAATTTAATAGATAAGATTGTTTATTTTGTCTTAAATTACTTAAGGTATATTTTGGTTATTACCCAACTGGTAGTAGTGGTAGTTTTCTTTATGCGTTTTCAGGTGGATCAGGAAATGGTAGATTTAGGCGATTCTATTTTGCAAAAAAAAGAGATAGTGGAAGTGTCGCAAAATTTGATCAAAGAAGCTAATCAGACCGAATTAAAATTAACCCAAATTAAAAAAATAATTGATAATCAGCAACGCTTTATTCACAATCTTCAATATTTGACCAATATTTTTCCTGAAGAGTTATTTTTAAAAAAATATAGTTTAGATGACAAAGGAGAGATATTGCTTGAGGGGTATTCGCTTGAGCCTACTTTAATTAAAAAATTTTATCTTAAATTAGTTAAAGATCAGTATTTTAAAAAGGTAATTTTGCAGTATATT
>CAZYRU010000009.1:0-16652 GCA_964649995.1 uncultured Gammaproteobacteria bacterium | reverse complement strand
TATTTAATCTTTTTAAAATTGTTTTTTAACATGTTGGAAAATCTAACTAACCTCGCTGCCCCAAAAATTGATATTAATCAACAGATTGTTAAGGCATTAGGCAATAACAATCAAGAAACCGCTTCTTCCCCCTCTATTTTATTTGATTGCTGCCAAGCTGTTATTGAACAAATTTATGGAGATGAGATCAATAACTCTTTAATCTCTATTCTTAATAGCCAACAGATACGGCAAACTAATTTGTTATTTAAAAGTTTTTTTAGCTTAACTTTAGATCGTGGTGCTTTGGTTCCTCATTCTTATGAACAAGAGAAAGTTCTACCGGCGCCGGTTTTTAGAAGAAGTGCTTTTGTAGATATTATAAGCAGGAAAGCTAATATTCAATACGATCAACAAAGAGGTTATTTAATTGATAAAGATATAAGATTCTATTTTTTTGATATTAAAGATTTTCGTCTTTTTGATTTAGCGATTGATAATCAGGGCAACCATTATGCTGATTTATTGATTAATAAAATTGTTTCTACCATTAACGTCGAAATCAATAAACAGAGTTTAGCAAAAGATGTTTTTCTTTGTCGCTATGGAGGAGATGAATTTTTTATTGGCGGAATAGATATTGATGAACAGAGATTTTTAACCTTTAGTGATCAGATTAAAACAGAGCTGGAGAAGTTAAAAGGATATTATAAAAATCCTTATACCAATCAGATAGAAGAAGGAAGGATTAAATTAAATGAGCTTAAACAACATCTTTTTACTATATTAAAGAGTCAAGATGTAGATACATCAGAGGAAAATTTTAAAAAACATATTTTTCTTGCGTATTTTAAAAGAGGATTAATTCTAAATAATGATGAGGTGGAAAGGGTAAAGGTTTATTTAAATAAGCATTTTAATGTTAGTTTTAGTCAAGTACAAAAAAATATTTACTCTGACTTTTTTAAAGCTGGATCGCCAAAAGAGATAATTAATCAAAAGATCCGTCAGCTGACAAAAGTTAATCCGCAATTTGCACCAATTATTTATCTGGCTCAGGCAATTGATGAGCAAGAGTCAGGAATGAAGCGAGAGATTATTACTCAAAGAACACAGATTATAATCGAATTTATTGAGAATGTGGTTTATGATCCCTTACTTGAGTATAATGTTTATAGTTTTACAGATTTTTTTGAACGATTAAGACATAATAAACTCAAGATGCTTCAAGTGATTGATTTTAAATTTTTGAAAGAAATTAATGATCTTTTTAGCATGGTTGAAGGTGATGAGATCATTAAGAGTATTTGGCATCAGTTTAAACAACAGATTCTACAAAATCTAGCCGAAGAAACTAGAACAAAGATTATAATAGGAAGAAGAGGAGGCACATTTTTTATTGGGCTAGATGCGGGCGCAGAGTGCGGCAAAGATGAGTTAATTAAATTAAAAGAATTAATTAATAATCAGATGCAGTCAATAACTATTACCTTAAGAGATAAAACTATTCTTTTACCATTGGGTCTTTCTCGTTTGTTTGAAAATCAAGGATTAAATCATAAAGAGGATAAACGTTATGTAAGCAAAATGATTGATGAAATAATTAAAGAGGCGGAAAGTGATTGGTATAAAAAAATAGGTAAATTATTAGAGAAAGAACAAATTAATCTTACCAATTTACCTAAGAGTTTGGATTTATCTTCTTTAGAAAATAATTCTCTAATTTATCAGTTATTTAATGCTTTTTTTTCTGGTAAAAGAAGTCAAGAAAGATTAGAAAGATTATTTGAAGTACAGTCTTTAAGTAAATAATATGAATTTACAAAATTTTTTTAATCCGCAATCGATTGCCATTGTAGGCATATCAGAGAATCCTAAAAAAGTAGGCTATTTAGTAACTCAAAAATTGGTAAAACAAGGTTATAAAGGCGAGATATTTTTAGTGAATCCTAAATATACAACTTTATTTAATTACCCTGTTTATCCCAATTTAACTGCAATAGGAAAAAAGATTGATTTAGTAGTTTTAGCTGTGCCAGCCAATGTAGCAATTATCATCTTAGATGAGATCATAAGTTTAAGAATTAAAAATGTGGTTTTGTTTGCGGCTGGTTTTCGAGAAACTAATCAGGATGGTTTAGAGTTGGAAAAAATTTTAATTGCAAAATGTCAGGCTAATCAGATAGCTTTATTGGGCCCAAATTGTATTGGTTATGTTAATACCAGTAAAAATATTAATACTACCTTTCTTAAACACGTTGCTCCTCAAGGTAATATCGGTTTTATTTCCCAATCCGGGGCATTAGGTAGTTTGATGGTAGATTTTTTAGTTACCCGGAAAAATTTAGGTTTTTCTTATTTTGTGAGCTTAGGTAATAAAGCAGTTATAGATGAGAGTGATGTTTTGGAGTATTTGAAAGAGGATCAGGCTACTCAGGTTATAGCAAAGTATCTGGAAGATGTAAAAAGAGGAGAAAAATTTAAACAAATGCTTTGGGAAACCGTTAAGAAAAAACCCGTAGTAATTCTAAAATCAGGCGCTACTTTAGAGGGTTCAAAGGCAGCAATTTCTCATACCGGCAGTATGTTGGGAGAAGATCAAGTCTATACTACTGTTTTTGATCAATTAGGTGCCGTAAGAGCCAGAAGTTTTTTGGAATTTATGGCTCTCTTGAAGATATTAAGTTTTCAAAAAAAACCTATCTCCAAAGAAATTATGATTCTTTCCAATGCTGGAGGAGTAGGTGTTTTACTTACGGATGAACTAATTAAAAATAAGTTATCTTTAGTGACGGTTAGTGAAGCGACTAAAGCGGAAATTATTAAAACAATGGGTGGGGAAAAAATTACTCTTCATAATCCCATTGATCTTTTAGGAGATGCTAAGGCTTTTGATTATCAATCAACTATTACCGCCACGCTTAAAGAAAAAAATATTGGAGCAGTTATAGTATTATTAACTCCTCAAGCCAATACTGAAATAGCAGAAACAGCTTCGGTTATTGCTCAAGCTCAGGCAAATTTCGATAAACCCATCTATCCCATTTTTATGGGAGAAAAATCAGTGGGTAATTCTCATCTTTTTTTTGAGGAAAACAAAATTGCCAGTTTTTCCAGTTATGATTATTTACCTTCGGCATTAGCGAAGATTTTAGACTATCAAAATACTATCTTAATCAATCAAAATCAATCAAAAATAACCAGCGAGATTGTTCAAGAATTTGCTTATAAGGAAATAGATAGTCTTATTAAAAGCGCTCAGGGGCCAATATTAAATCTTATTTCTTCAATCGAAGTAATTAAAAAAACAGGAATTCCAGTCAGTGATTTATATTTAGTAGATAATAAACAAACATTACTTAATAAAGCTCAGGAGATTGGTTATCCGTTAGTGGCTAAGATTGTACTAGATAAAATTACTCATAAAACTGAAGTTAAAGGAGTAATCGCTAATATTCAAAATCAAGACGAACTAATATCGGCTTATGTTAATATAACAAAAATTACCCATACCAGTGCTTGTTTACTACAGAAAATGATTACAGGTTACGAATTAATCTTAGGAGTAAAACGTGATCCTAATTTTGGCGTTTTAGTGTTGGTGGGTTTAGGAGGTATATATGCTCAACTTTGGCAAGAGATGGTTAACTTTATTTATCCTTTTTCCCAAGAATATTTTACTAAACAAATTGCTCAATCTAAGATTCAAGCATTTATTAAGGGTTTCCGAGGGCTACCACTTTTGGATATTAAAAAATTATTTATTATCGCGAGCCGATTAGGTTATTTGGCTAATAAATTTAGTCAGATTAAAGAAATTGATATTAATCCTTTAATAGTTAATGAAGACAACTTCTTTGCGGTTGACGCTAGGATTGTTTTAACTATATAATTTAATTATTATGACTCTTCAGGAGAGATTATCTTTAATTAAACAGGTGGGGGAGGAAATTATTAATGAGGAGGAGTTAAATAAGCTTTTAACTAGCGGACAAGAATTAATTGCTTATGATGGTTTTGAGCCTTCCGGCCAGATCCATATTGCGCAAGGTTTATTACGGACGATTAATATTAACAAGATGATTAAGGCCGGTATTAAATTTAAGATATTAATTGCTGATTGGCATGCTTTGGCCAATAATAAATTAGGAGGAGATTTAAGTAAAATCCAGACAGTGGGAAAATATTTTATTGAAGTATGGCGAGCATGCGGAATGAATTTAGATAAAGTAGAATTTATTTGGGCTTCAGATATTACAAAAAGTCAAGATTATTGGCAATTAGTACTACAGGTGGGAAGATCTAATGCACTAAGACGTTTTATCCGCACAGCTGAAATGATGGGGAGAGTAGAATCACTAGATAATTTAACTGGTGCAAATATTATTTATTCCTGTATGCAGGTAGCAGATATTTTTACTTTAAAAGCTAATATTACCCAATTGGGGGTGGATCAGCGTAAGATTAATATGTTGGCGCGGGAAATTGGTGGTGCGCTTGGATACTGGAAGCCGGTGGTAGTTAGTCACCATATGCTAAGAGGTTTAGGAAAGCCTCCTACTACAAAAGACGATAAAATAACTCAAGTAATTCAGCTTAAGATGTCAAAATCTAAACCCGACTCAGCTATTTTTATGACCGATACTTTGGAAGATATTACCAAAAAAATTAATAAAGCTTATTGTTTGGAGGGAGACATATATGACAATCCTATTCTTGAATATTGTCGATATATAATTTTTGAATCGTTTGAGCGGCTGGGGATTGATTCATGGTTGATTGAACGACCACTAAAATGGGGAGGTAATTTAAAGGTTAGAACTTATGCTCAGTTGGAGCAATTGTTTGCTAGCAAACAAATTCATCCTCATGATTTAAAAGTGGCAGTGATTGAAGCATTAGATAAATTACTCATGCCAATTAGACAGTATTTTGTTCAAAACCCGCAGGCAAAAAAGCTACTGGAGCAAATTAAGAATTATAATATAACCCGCTAAGAGTTTAGCTCTAAATTTTAAGCGTAAGATTTAATATAAGATTAAAATTTCAATAAGTTTCAATATTTACCTGTATCTCTACTGTTGTTATTTCAAATGATTCTTTGTTATTACAATTACCTCTGTGTCATCCCCGACTTGATCGGAGATCAATGGATTTTCCCATTAAAGTCCTTAAAGCAGGAATGACACGGGGTACTTTTGTTATGATTTCTTTATCATTCCAGGTTAGATTTAAAATCTAGTATTTTTTTACTAAAAAGGGTTTTTCTTTTCTTTATAATAATGTAAATAAGATTAAAATAATTAAAATCGTTAATTTTTTATCATAATCTGTCTGATAGAACCGACGATTTGACATTAAACTATAATTTGTTATACTTAAAGAAGTTATTTGTTTTGTCTTTATTGATTTCTTGCTATCGAGAGGATTTGTAAGGGCAACTAGTTTTGCATGATTGGAATTTATTGTTTTATTCCAGCTTTTTATTATTCTTTAATTATTTTCTACCAAGGATTTAATTATTATCTGCATAAAGGAGGTGAGAATAGATGACTAAAAAATTATATGTAGGCAACTTACTTTATGAAATTACTGATGAAGAATTAAAAGATTTATTTATGCAATCGGGCAATGTAATTTCAGCTACTGTTATTAGATTTCGTGATACAGGTCGATCCAAGGGATTTGGTTTTGTTGAGATGGAAACAGAAGAAGGAGCACAAAAAGCAATTGATATGTTTAATGGCCAAGATCATAAAGGTCGTAAACTAGTAGTTTCTGAAGCTCGTCCGCCAAAACAAAAAGATAATCATTTTAGTGGTCAAAGAAGAGGTTATTAATAAATAGCCTGGAAAATAAATCAAGAATAATTAGGGGAATAGGAATAACTATTCCCCTTTTTTAATTTAGTTTTTTCAATTTAGGTGGTATATAATAGTATTATGTCAAAATATATACCATCAGAATTTGAAGTAGAGATAGCTAAAAAATGGGCGCAAGAAAAAATTTATTGCACACCTCCTCTTGAAGAGATTAATGAACAAAATAAAATTTATATTCTTTCTATGTTTCCTTATCCCTCAGGCGATGGTTTGCATGTGGGCCATGTCCGTATTTATACCGGTACAGATGTTATGGCGCGTTATTTCCGGATGAAAGGTAAAAAAGTTTTGCATCCGATGGGTTGGGATGCATTTGGTTTGCCTGCAGAAAATGCCGCAATTAAAAGAAAAGCTAATCCTTTAGATATGGTGCCTAATAATATTGCTAATTTTAAAAGGCAGATGCAGTTGCTGGGTTTTTCTTATGATTGGGAAAAAGAAATTGCGACAATTGACCCTGAGTATTATAAATGGACACAGTGGCTATTTATTCAGTTTTTTAAACAAGGACTTCTTTATAAAAAGAATACACCAATTAATTTTTGTCCTAAATGCAAAACTGGTTTAGCCGAGGAGGAAGTTTTAAGTAATAATACTCATGAGCGCTGTGGTAGTATGATAGAAAAAAAAGAACTTCCCCAGTGGATTTTTAAAATTACGCAATATGCCTCACGCTTACTTGAAGATTTAAAACAACTGGATTGGCCAGAAGGAATTTTAACCATGCAAAAAAATTGGATAGGTAAAAAGGAAGGTGTAACAGTGAAATTCAGTAATGAGAAAGAAGTGATAGAAGTATTTACTACGAGAATAGATACTATTTATGGAGTGGTAGCAATTGTGGTAGCTCCTGAGCATAATCTTGCCCAAAAAGTGGCTAAAAATAATCCTTCTGTAAGAAAATACCTAGAAGACGCAAAGAAAAAGTCAGAATTACAGCGTCAAGATATTACGAAAGAAAAAACCGGCGTTAATACCGGTTGTTTTGTTTATCATCCTTTGACACATCAATCTATTCCTGTTTGGGTAGGCGATTATGTTTTACCCAATTTTGGCACTGGTGCGGTAATGGTGGTACCGGCGCATGACCAACGCGATTTTGAATTTGCCAAAAAATATGCTTTACCGATTAAACAGGTAATTATTGACAAAAACAATAATCATATTTTAAATAAAGCTTTTGAAGGTGAGGGACACTTAATTAATTCACAAAATTTTGATGGTTTAAGTAGCGAGATTGCGCGTCAAAAGATTGCTTGTTATTTAGAAGAGCAAGGATTAGGAAAAAAACAAATTGTTTATCATTTACGTGATTGGATCTTTTCTCGTCAACGCTATTGGGGTGAGCCTATTCCTATGGTGGAATGTCCAAAATGTGGTTGGGTACCTTTAGATGAGAAAGATTTACCGCTTAAATTACCTTATATTAAAAGCTATGAGCCTACCCAAACAGGTCAATCGCCTTTATCTGTGATTGCGTCATTTGTTAATGCTACTTGTCCTGTATGTGGTGGTCCAGCCAAAAGAGAAACAGATACTATGCCTAATTGGGCTGGTAGTTGTTGGTATTTTTTGGCTTTTGCTTTCGATAAAAAACTATTTAAAACAAAAAGTGCGAATTTAAAAACCCAATGGTTAACAATGGTAAAATCAGCTAAAAAGGTATTACCAGTTGATTGGTATTTAGGCGGAGCAGAGCATGCTGTTTTGCATTTGCTTTATGCTCGTTTTTGGATTAAAGCGCTTCAAGATCTAGGTTTAGTTAATTTCTCTGAACCTTTTTTACGATTGAGGAATGTAGGAATGGTGCAGGGTGAAGATGGTCGCAAAATGAGCAAATCACTAGGAAATGTAATTAATCCTGATGAAGTAGTAAAAGAATATGGAGCAGATACTTTACGTTTGTATGAAATGTTTATGGCGCCTTTTAATTTTGAAGTTACTTGGTCAACGAGGACACTGCAGGGAAGTTACCGTTTTTTAAATCGTATTTGGAATCTTTATACAAGCGGCAATTTAATAACCGATAATATATCTAATGAAGATCAAGTATTAGTAGCAAAACTTAATAAAACTATTCTTAAGGTCGAAAAAGATTTAATCGAGTTTAAATTCAATACAGCTATTGCATCAATGATGGAGTGGCTTAATTTTTGGGAGAAAGAAAAAAGGCTTCTGACTAAGATTAATGCTAAGAAATTTTTGCAAATTTTAGCTCCATTCGCGCCGTTTATTACAGAGAAATTATGGGAAGTCGTTTTTAAAGAAACCACCTCAATCCATCTTACTGCTTGGCCTCGAGTTAATAATAACGTGGCAAAAGAAGCAAGCTATATTCTACCTCTTCAGGTTAATGGAAAGATGCGTTCATCTTTAAAGACTTCAGAATTGGAAGAACAACAAGTAATTGCTCAAGCTTTGGCAGATCCCAAAATTCAGAGATATCTTAACGGGAAGAAATATAAAACTATCTATAAAAAAGGTAAGATTCTTAATTTTATATTGGATAACTAAAAAGAGATTGTGTTATAATAAAGTTTTTTAAGGGTCCATAGCTCAATTGGTAGAGCAGCAGCCTTTTAAGCTGTTGGTTCTGGGTTCGAGTCCCAGTGGGCTCACTTTAAGACTATGGCAGTCAAATTTAATCCTAAAAAATGTATTAAGCATCAGACTTGTCCTGCGGCGGCGGCTTGTCCAATGCAGGCTTTAGAGCAGAAAAAATCGGGAGATTATCCGAATGTAGATGAAGAAAAATGTGTTAGTTGCGGTCTTTGTGTTAGCCTTTGTCCTAATGGCGCTTTATCTTTAGAATAAATTAAGATGCAAATCTCTACTTATCAATTAACTAATCAATTAAAAATAGTTTTTGTTGATACCAAAGCTTTTTCCACCATTACTACTCTTTTATTGGTTGGGGCGGGATCACGTTATGAGAATGAGAATAATAATGGCATTGCTCATTTTTTTGAACACATGGCGTTTAAGGGGACAAAAAGATATCCTACCTCATTTTTAATTTCCTCAACTATTGAAGGTTTGGGTGGAGTTTTTAATGCATTTACTGCTAAAGATCATACTGGTTATTGGATTAAAGCAACTAATAATCATTTTGGTCAAATTATAGATGTTTTGTCGGATATGATTATTAATCCTTTATTAAAGGAAGAGGAAATAGAACGGGAAAAGGGTACAATTATTGAGGAAATTAATTTTTATGAAGATACGCCTTATCGCAAAATTAATGATTATTTTGATGGTTTATTATATCAGGATAATCCGTTGGGATTTGAGATTATTGGAACAAAAGAAAATATTAAAAATGCTAATCGCAATACCTTTCTTCAATATATTCAAAATTTATACCAGCCCCAAAATACAGTTTTAGTAGTGGCGGGTGGATTAGAGAATAAGCAACAACAATTTTTAAAACAGATTAAGCAAAAACTAGCTAATTGGCAAAATTTAGGTACAATTAAGAGTTATCCTAAAATAAAAGAAAACCAGCGCCAGCCTCAGGTTTTAATAAAAAGTAAAAATACTGAGCAATCTCACTTTTGTTTAGGTTATCGGACTTTTTCTTTTTTTGATGAGCAAAAATATGCGCTTAGTATTTTGGCGGCAATTTTAGGAGGAGGAATGTCTTCAAGACTGTTTATGCAAATAAGAGAACGACGAGGATTATGTTATTATATTTCAACCCAACGTGAACATTATGCTGATACGGGTAATTTGTTTACACAGGCAGGAATTGTTAATGATTTAGTTAAAATTAAAGACGCACTTAAACTTATTTTCCAAGAGCAGGCGAAGATAGCTCAGGGCGATTTAACCGAAGATGAAATAGTTAAAGCTAAAGAATTAGTTAAAGGCAGATTGCTTATTAATCTAGAGGATTCTTCTTCTGCCGCTAATTTTTTTGCTACCAAATATTTATTGGAGAAAAAAATTACTCCTCCTGATGAGGTAATTAATAAATTAGAGGCGGTAACTAAAAAAGAGTTACAGCAACTAGCACAAAAAATCTTTAAAAATCAGAATCTTAATTTTGCCTTAATTGGTCCTTTTAGTGATAAAGATTTTTCTCCATCAGATTTTATTAGCTTATAAACATCTATGTGGTTTTTTATTTATTTATTTATTTTAGGTTTAGCGATTGGTTCATTTCTGAATGTTTTAAGCGATCGTTTAGCTAATGAACAATCATTATTGGGTAGGTCGTATTGCGATCATTGTCGCCATCAATTAAAAATTCTGGACCTAATTCCTGTCCTGTCTTTTTTTCTGCTTAAAGGTCACTGCCGTTTCTGCCACAAAAAAATTTCATGGCAATATCCTCTAGTTGAATTGGCAACAGGACTATTATTTGTTTTAACAGCAAGAACTTTGTCACTTAATTTGGGAAGTCAACTTTTTTTTTATTTGAGCATAATCTCTTGTTTAATAGTAATTTTTGTGGTTGATCTTAAGTATCAAATTATTCCTGATCAGATCCAGATTGTGTTATTTATCTTTATTTTTAGTTTAAAAATCACTACTTTGACCGGAAATCAGTTTTTTGCTGTTTTACTCAAGGATATTGTTTATAGTTTTTTAGTAATGTTGCCTTTATTTTTAATTTATCTGTTGACTTCCGGCAGAGGGATAGGATTTGGTGATGTTAAATTTGCGTTTTTAATTGGGTTTTTATTGGGTTTTCGTGATGGACTCTTATCTTTATACTTAGGATTTATAATAGGGGCGTTTTTCGGTGTTTTTTTAATATTTTTAGGCAAAAAAAAATTAAAAAGTAAAATTGCCTTTGGACCATTTTTAGTAATGGGAGTATTAATTTTGTTGTATTGGGGTCAAATTTTAAATAAGATAATTAATCAATTTTATGGATTCTGATGATCTGCAAAAATTAATTCTTCATCAACACGTTGATAAGAAAAAATTTCTTCGGGTAAAAACCAAGTTGCAATTTCTTTTTTTGCATCCTCAAGATTGTCGGAAGCATGAATGATGTTGCGAATTGGTCGGTTAAAATGATTAGCCAGTTCAATGCTGTCGCTGGTAAAGTCACCCCTAATAGTGCCGGGTAAGGCATTAACTGGATTAGTGTCTCCACATAATTTTCTTACGATAGAGATTACATCATAACCTTCGACTACTGCACATAATATTGGTCCTTGACAGATATAATTAATTAACCAGCTTTTAACTAATTTTCCTATTGCAATAGCATTATTGGTCCCGAGGATTTTTTTGGCATCTAAACCTTTATTTTTATAATTATTTAGTGTTCGTTCTCCTACCTTTTGAAACCAGGCATCATAGCTAGGATAATGATTAGATACCTGTTCTTTCGTAGCCCAAATGAATTTAAAAGCGATTATTTTCAACCCAACTTGTTCAAATCTTTTGATTATTTTTCCAATAAGACCGCGTTGAACAGCGTCGGGTTTAATAAAAATTAACGCTTGTTGTTTTTGCATATTTATATTTATTCTAGATAAAGAGAATCCAAGTCACGTGGATAATTTTTAAATTCAGTATTAGGAAACCAATATGCAATTTCTCTTTCTGCCTCTTTTATGTTACCTGAAGCGTGAATAAAAGTTTTTACTACTCGGTTTAGAGAACTTGAAAGAACTGAGGAATCATAGGAATATTGACCGAGAATAGTACCGGGTTGAGCTAAGGTTGGAATGGTGTGACCGCGTAGTTTGCGCGCGACCTGGATTGCGTTTGGACCTTGCCAAACTGAAACTATAATAGGTCCTTCCTGCCAATAATTAATTAAACGTTCATAAACAAAACTTCCCAGTTTATAAGGGTCGTTTGTTCCCATTTCTTCCTCAATCTTCAATTGCGCATTGGCAAAACTAAACTGAGTTTTTTTACCCATTTCAATTAACCATTCTTTTGTTCCCGGATAATGTTTTTTAATTACTTCCTGATTAGGTTTGACCATTTTCGCTGCCATTAGTTTTAAACCAGCGTCTTCAAAAACCTCAAAAATTTTACCAATTAAACCGCGTTTAATAGCATCGGGTTTAAGGATAATTAGTGTTTTTTCAAACTGCAGGGTTGTTTTTTTCATAATACTTTAAGATTATATTATATATTTGCTGAGTAACTGATTCAATATCTTTTTCACCATTAATCTTAATCCATTTTGTCCATACTTGTTGTTTGATCAACTTTTGATATTGAGCGTAAGTTTTTTTAATAAAAATAACATCTTTTTCGCGTCGGTTTTTTTCTTTTGGTTCTTTAAATTTGCGTTCAATAGCGATTTTAGGTTTAACATCTAAGTAGAAAACTAAATCCGGCTTCTCAATTTGAAAATCTCGAGCAAAATTAAGAGCTGTTTTAAGCTTAATTCCTTCTAGAGTTTGGAAGCAAAGAGTGGTGGTAAAGTAACGATCAGCAATTAAGATCTGATGTTGGCGTTTTTGTTTGATTTTTTCTTTATCAAGAATAAATTGAAGAGTATAGAGCAAAAATTGAACAGGTGCGCTAAGATTTTTATTTTGATAAAGAAATTCTTGGATAAATTGACCTACATTTTCTTGATAATTAGGATATTTAACTAAGGAAACAGACAGATTAGCTTTTTTTAGGTAAAGTTGTAAATTTTTTGCTTGAGTTTCGCACCCGGCTCCATCAATTCCCTCAATAGCAATAAACATAATTAATATTATACATGGATAAGAGGCGATATCAAATGCTATAATTTTACCAAGCTCCCATAGTTTAATGGATAGAATAGACCCGTCCTAAGGGTTAGATGGTGGTTCGATTCCACCTGGGAGCACAAAATTTATTTTAAATTCAAACTTTGGGCAATTATTTTTGCCATAAATTGGTGTCCAGCTACTCCTGGATGAATGCCGTCATTATGGTCAACATATTCTGGTTTTCCGTATAGACTATTATCTGCTTGGCTGGGATGAAAAGCATCAATTAGTGGAACATTAAGATTTTTAGAAAGACCAACTATATTTTCTAGCTGTTCTATAATTTTATTGGCCTGTTCTAAAGCTTCTTTTTCTGATAGATTGACTCCGTTTGGTCCTTTACCAAACTTATTACCAAGCGGTGCGATTTCAGCTAGAGCATAGACTTGAGGTGAAATAGTTTTAGCTTTTTCAATTAAACTGGCACTGGTTAGCCAATGTTTATTACGGTCGTAAGGAAAGAAAGGATTGTATGCAAAAGAGGCCACAATTAAAATATCGGGTTTTAATTTAGTCAGAGCAGGGTAGTGGCGGTCTTTATAGTTAAAGTCTTGATCTAAGCGTTTCAGTCCCATTTCCACAGTTTCTGAACCAATGCCAAAATTATATAAAGTAAAGTTAGTGTGAGGATATTTAATTTTTAATTCTTTTTCCAGATATTCTAATCTTTCTCCCATTGTATCAACCATTGAATCGCCTATAATGGCAAGCGTATATTCCTTTTTTAAAGTTGGTGAGGGCGAGGGAGTGGGATTAGGGAGTAAAGCTAAGGTGGGCGTAATAATTAAAGTAGGATTAATAACTTCTGAGGTAGGTAAGGGAGCAGGAGAAGGAGATAATGTCATGACAGATTCACCCAAAACAAGGGGTGAAGCAGTCATTTTTGCTTCAAGGTTATTATGTTGTTTTTGACGTTGAGTAATTTTTAAATTAAAGTCAAATAAAAAGATAATTAAGATTATCTCGGCCATAATTAAAAGCAAATCTTGATTAAAATAAATGTTTTTCTTCGTTGGGTAATGTTTTATATAAATTACTCCCATTATTGTGAGTGTAGTGAAAAAAGAGAAGTTTTGCAATTTAATATAAGAGAAGATACAATTAAATTGAATTTTAAAGATGGTTTATATGAAAAAAATACGAACGAAAGAATATTTTCAAATATTTTTTATCCGATTTTTAGGTAATTTTTTGCTATTAACTTCACTTTTTTTTATTGCCAAAACTTTTTACCAGCCAATAAAAGAGGAAATACGTTATTTTCTTGATAAAAAGATGACAAGAAAATATTTAGTGGCCAATTCTCAAGCTGATGCTCAAATTCAAAAAGGCTTATTGGCTAAATCAGTTGATTTTAAATCGATAAGATTTTTAGTACCTGAAGATCCTTGGTTTAGTATTATTATTCCTAAAATTGGCGCTAATGCTCATGTGATTGCTAATGTTGATCCGGTTCATGAAGTAGTTTATTTAGATGCCTTAAAAAAAGGAGTAGCTCATGCTGCCGGTACTGCTTTTCCAGGTGAAGGAGGGCATATCTTTCTTTTCGCTCATTCTACCGACTATTTTTGGAATGTAGGATCTTATAATGCGGTATTTTATCTTTTGTATAAATTAGATAAAGGAGATCAGATAATTTTGTTTTATAAAAACCAACGTTACAGTTATCGAGTAGTAGATAAAAAGGTAGTAGATCCATCTCAGATTGAATATTTAACTCGCAAAACTAATTCTGAATTTCTTACTTTACAGACTTGTTGGCCCCCAGGGACGACTTTGAAGCGAATTGTTGTATTTGCTGTTAGAGCCAAAGAGTGAATTATTTAATACCAATTAAATAAAGATCGGGTAGTTCATTAGCTTCAGGATTGAAGTTGGCTAAGGTGATAATCTTTCCGTCGCTAGTAGTGGTATAAAAAGTTTCTTCAGACGGTCCTGAGTAAACAACTCGATTATTTTCTCCATCATAATCAACGATCGAAATTTTTTTATTTAAGTTAATTACTAAATGTTTGGAATCAGGATACCAGAGAATATGCTCGATAGCCTTAGAAAAAGTTGCATTTAGAGGAAAATTTTTATCCTCTTTTTTATCATAGATATAATAATTATTTTTTATTAATGATCTTTGTTCTTGGGTTTGATTAGAAGCAATAATTGGTGGATTAATAAATAAGGGCAGCTGAAGATTCTTTTTAGCTTGATAAAGGATTTTTGTTTCGTCCGGAGAAAATGCTATTATTTGGAAAGAATCCGAGGCAATTTTAGCAAAATCTTTAGTAAAAGTTTCCAAAATCTTTAAGTCATTTTTTTCTTTTTGCTCTTGCCATTTTAATAAAAGATTTTCTTTGGATTTATCTTCTACTATAAATAAATCTTGATTGGCTTGGTCAGTAGCAATAAGATAGGAATATTTATTTTCAAACTCAAGTAAGGCTTGTTTGTAATCTGGAGAAAAATGGATCCGTATGTCTTTGGTAAAATCAATTTCTTCAGGTAGAGTTTTTTTTAGTAAAAGCTGTTGAATAGGAGGCAGAAAAGAGAGAGGTTTTTGGCTTGTTTGGAAAAGATAGATGCCGTCTTTTATTTCATCATTATTTTGGACAAATAGAATAATATTACCTGTTTGATCAATCGGTACAGCTTTAATTATTCCTAGATTAGTTAAAGGTGATAAGGAAGGGTTAATTGGAAATAACAGCGCATCCAAACTAATGACTAGTTCTCCTTTTAAAATAATTTGTTTTGACCAAGGAGTATAACCTTCTTTTTTAATCTCCACCTTATAGTGACCGGGTGGAAGAGTAATATTAGTATCAGTTACTCCTTTAAGTTCGTCATTAATATAGATTTTAGCAGCTTTAGGAGTTGAAGTTAGAGCCAAGATACCGGTGGAAGAAATGGTTTTATTAGCAAAATCTGGTCGATAGCCTCGAGCATAAATAATAATAATTCCTAAAATGGCAAAGAACAGAAGGACAATGATAAACTTTACTGCTATTCTCATAAGAAAATAGTATACTAATTTATATGTTTTTTCGCAAGCGGGTAGGTATAGATTTAGGTACAGCTAATACTCTAGTTTATGTCTCTGAGAAGGGAATAGTTTTAAATGAACCAACAGTGGTTGCTTATTCTCTAGAAGGAAAGAAGGTTTTAGCAGTAGGTAATGATGCTAAAGAAATGCTTGGTCGTACCTCAGGCTCCATTATTGCTACTCGACCAATGAAAGAGGGGGTAATCGCAGACTATATTACTACATCAGCTATGATTACTTATTTTCTTAAAAAAGCATTGCAAAACTATATTTTATGGCCGGACGTGATGATTTCTATTCCAGGAGGAGCCTCTCAAGTAGAGAAGAGAGCAGTTGTTGCAGCATGTAAACGTGCCGGCGCAGCTAATGTTTATTTGATTGAAGAACCGCTGGCAGCGGCAATTGGAGCAAAAATACCTATTTCTCAAGCTTCAGGACATATGATTGTTAATATTGGAGGTGGAACCACTGAGGCAGCAATTATTTCTTTAGGTCAACTGGTAGTAAATAAGACTATTCGGGTGGCTGGGACCAAGATAGATGAGGCAATTATGAATTATATGCGTAAGAAACATAATCTCATTATTGGAGAAAGAACCGCAGAAGAGATCAAGATTCAAATCGGTAATGCATTTGTGGAGGAAGGAAAAGAGCAAAAATATCGTCAACTAGAGGTGAAAGGGCGAGATTTTCAAACAGGTTTGCCAAGATTATTAGTTTTGGATGAGATCAATATTAATGAGGCAATTCACAAACCTTTAAAACAAATATTAGAAGGAGTTAAAGAGGTTTTATCTCAAGTACCGCCAGAATTAGCGGCTGATATTGTAGATAAAGGTATAGTTTTATCCGGCGGATCAGCTTTATTGACCAATATAGAACGTTATTTTACCTATTATTTAGGTGTTAATACCTTTGTTATTGAAGATCCTTTATTTTGTGTTATTCGGGGTTTAGGCATGATTTTAGAAAATTTTGATAGTTTTAAAGATTCAATTAGATAAATAGTTTAATAGAATAAGCCAAACAATT
>CAZYRU010000008.1:0-17407 GCA_964649995.1 uncultured Gammaproteobacteria bacterium | reverse complement strand
AACATAATTGCACCTTATTATTTTATATTTTTTTAAATTTCAGGTGCAATTACCTTTTAAAAAAACGGTTAATTTTCTGAATATAAAAATTAAATTCTTTTTCCAGTGATTTTTTTTCATCTGTTTTAGTATATCTTAACCCGCCCATTGGATAATCAAAGATTTTTTCTTTTACCTCCCCTTTTAACAACATATAAGCGGTTGATTTAATTATCTGATAAAAAGTCTTTAGTTCTCCTTCTTTTTGCATCCGGCGCAAATTAAACACCACCTTAATCTTATTCATAAATACTGCCCTTACCCCCCAAAGACGTGCTTTTTGTACTAAGTGATGATCTTCGCATAAAAATAAATCTTTTTCAAAGCCGCCAATTAAATGAAAAAAATTTTTTTCACAAATCATCGAACCGCCAGAAGAAACTGGCTTATTTAATTTTTGCGACACCTCAATAATCAAATTAAGAAAACTAAAAATTGCTTTATATTGAGGATCGCGCATATTAGTGGCTAAACTAGGAATAAAAATTAAACCCTTTCTTTTGTAAATAAGGCGATAAAGATTTTTTAAGAAAAAACGATTAATGCGCGCATCGGCATCAAGAAAAACTAAATATTGACCCTGAGCTTTATCGGCGCCGAAATTACGTTGAGAGGAAACATTACGGTCTTTAATTTCATAAAAACGCAGTGAAGAAATAGAAAATTGTTGCACGACTTTTTTTGTTTGATCTTCTGAATAACTATCAACAACAATTACCTCATAATCTAAAAAAGTTTGATGAACTATATCCTTAAGTAAGTGGGGAATAAATTTCTCCTCATTTAAAGTTGGTATAATTATGCTAAAAAATGGTCGATTGCCCATATTTTGGTTTTTAATTTTGTTGCTTAAAATTATAACAAATTAACCTATGAAGCTCGCTATTTTTACTGATTCTTTTTCACCTTTAGTTAATGGTGTGGTAACTCATATTTTAACTACCAGCAAGCTTCTTGCTAGAAGACATCAGATTATGATTTTTGCCCCCTGTCCACCGAAGGAAAAAAAAGATCAGCTTCCCCATTTCCCCCCTACTATCAAAGTTGAATATCTAAGTAGTTTACCCGCCTTTATTTATGAAGATATCCGCGTTGGCTTAGGCTTCTTACCTCTTTTATTTTCTAAAATAAAACATTTTCAACCCGATATTATCCATTTTCATTCTCCACTAACTGTTGGTCTTAATGGAATTATGGCAGCAAAAATTCTTCATAAACCTTTAGTGGGTACCTTCCATACATATTTTATGGAACCGGAATATTTAAAGATTGTCCATCTGGATAAACTCAGACTTGATACTAACCGTTGGCTTAATTTTTTACTTTGGCAATACTCCAATTTTTATTATAATCAGGCAGATTTAGTCATTTGTCCATCTTTAAATACAAAAAAAGAACTCATGCGTCACGGTATTAATCAACCTATTAAAGTAATTAGCAATGGAGTGATTACCGCAAAAAAAATCCGGGAAAAAATAAAACTTAACCTTCCCTCACATCAGTATTTTTTGTATATCGGCAGAATTAGTGTAGAAAAAAGCTTAGACATCTTAATTCAAGCCTTTAATCTTTTTGCTCAGGATAATAAAAAGGTAGATCTACTTCTTGTTGGTGATGGACCAGCTAAAAATCAACTGATCAAACTAGTAGATGAACTACAACTTAAACAACGAGTATTTTTTTTAGGAAAAATATCCCACTCACTCCTTTTAAACTCTAATATTTATGATCATGCGCTAGCTTTTGCTACTGCCAGTAAAAGCGAAACACAATGTATTAGTGTACTGGAAGCAATGAGTCATAAATTACCAATAATAGGAGTAAAAAGTCGGGCACTGCCGGAGTTAATCCAAAAAAACGGTATCCTCTGCCCGCCGGATAACTTAAAGAAAATTGCTCAGGCTTTTTCCATAATGGCATCTGAAAGAAAAAAAAGGGCATCTTTCTCCCAACAGTCTTTACGAATTGCCAACCAACATTCGCTGGAAAAAACCGTTGATCAGCTAGAGCAGGTTTATCAACAACTTTTAATGTCGCGTTTGTAAAATAAACATTTTTTTTATTTCATCAACTGAGGTAATATCGTCAGGATTTTTATCGGAACGAAACCTCTCTAACCGTGGAAATCTTAAAGCATAACCCGGTTCATTTTTGCTTAATATTCTCCCGGCAGTATGAACCGGTGAACGAGTAATCTCATCCGCTCTAATCTCCACTACGATCTTTGGCGCCACCCAAACATCAACTTGCATCTGTTTATCAACATCATACGTTTGAGGTTTAGTCTTAGTTTTAATTAAACCACAACTTTCTTGCAGTTTTTTCCATTCATGATCGGTTAAGCCGGTACCTATTTTGGCTACTGTTTTATAACTATCGGTTTTTTTATCATAAACTCCTACTAAAAAAGCCCCAATTCCAAATCCTACTCGTTTTCCCTTTCCATAATCATAACCCATGACTAAGCAATCAAGCGTATCATTAACTTTGGCAGAATAACTGCGTTTAAATTTAATCCAGTTCCACCCTCTGGCACCAGGCTGATAAATTCCATCAAGTTTTTTAGCAATTATTCCTTCCAAGCCTTTCTCGACTGCTTGGTTAAAAAGTAGATCTATTTTGGTAGAATCTGCCACAATTTCCTCTGGAGCTAAAACAAGTGTATCTTGAAAAAGATCATTTTTTAAGCGAAAAGATTTTTTTAATTCTTTCCGTCTTACTAAAAAATGCTGATTAATATAACTCACCCCATTTTTATATAAAAGTTCAAATACAAATAATTTTAAAGGGATTTCTTGAGATTTAGCAATAATTTCATATTTACGTTTCCTTTGCACCGTAGCTTGAAAAGGTAAAAAACAGGAGGAAAGCGGATCAAAACCAATCGCCTCACCCTCAAAAATGATATCTTTTTCCACAATCTCCTTTTTTACACCATTAACAATATCAGGATACATAAAAGACACCTCTTCTAAATTACGCGAATAAATCTTAACTTCATCCGTTTTTTTTGAGTAATGAATTTGTAGTCTAAAACCATCATATTTTGGCTCAATTGCACAACGACCAATTTTCTCAATTATTTCTTGAGCGCTGGATAACCGCTCTGCTCGCATCATAATAATGGGAGTAAATACTTCAGGTTCAATCTTTTTGATACCGACAAGACCGTTCTTCTTAAGTAAATAACCGATCATCCCTAAATCTGGACGAACATGATAGGCTTTTTCTATCTCCGGCCGCAAACTTTTATTTCCCTCTAGCATCCAAGAAAACGCATCAATAAGGGTCATATCGGAAAAACCTAAGCGCATTACTCCCAAAGGAATTCTCACTAAAAAACGGCAGGAAAGCGGATCAAGTTGACGAATAAGATTAATAAGAACATTAATTTTTTTTTCCTGTGACCCTAAACCGCTAGCGGTGGCTAATTGATAAAGCCGTAAAAATACTTCTTCTAGACTGAGATCTTCTTGATCAAAGGAAATAATCTGTTTTTTAAAATATTCAACTGTTTTCCCTAAATCACCTATTTTTTGATATTGTTTCTCAAACAATCTTCTTTCTAAAGAAAGAGCTTGAATAATACTTTTTAATACAGTTTTCTCTGCCATTCCAAACTCGATTTTAATAAAAGAAGGAGCGACGCGACCCTGAAGTAAATAAATAGTTTTTCTCAGCTCATCAGGATTTAGTTCCTGAAAAACTGCCGCCAATAAATGGGTAATTTCCAAACGTGAAGTAGTAGATTCAATTTTGGCAAAATAATCTGCCAGTCGGCTAAATTTCATTAGTTTATACCATTATATATCGGGCAGATTTAGTACTGCCAATTTTTTTAATTAAACCTTTTCTTATTAAATCCTGCAGATCGCGTAAAATTGTATCTTCCGAAATATCGGCAAATAAAGATTTAAACGCCTGATTTTGTAAATATCCTACTTCTTGAATATATTCAACTAGCTTAACCTGCCGCTCAGTTAAAAAAATTTGCTGGCCGCCAAATTTTTCTTTAAGTTTAACATCTTTAGATAGACGAAAAATCTTTTCCTTAATTTTTTCAAATTCTACCGCCGCTCCATAAGTAAAATACTCCAACCATGCAGTCAAGTCTCCCGCCGAAGCTTTTTGTAAATTAGCATAATAGGTAACCGCATCTTTATCATAATATTCCTCAAGCGAGAAAAAACGGCGAATATCATAACCTCCCAAAAATAAAATTAAAGTGGCTAAAGAACGAGCTACCCGACCATTACCATCAATAAAAGGATGAATCCTTACTAGCTCATGATGGGCTATTCCTGCTTTTAAAACTGGATGTAGCTGGTCTTTCTCTATCCGATTTAACCAATAAATAAACTCGCGCATTAAAAAAGGTACCTCAATTGCCGGCGGCGGTCGAAAAGTAATCTCGCCAGTTTGGGAATTACGAATAATTACTTGTTTTAAGCGATATTCTCCCGCTTCCTCAGGCGGTAAAATTTTATCCACTATTAAGCGATGAAGTTTTTTAATTAGTTGTTCTGTGATTCTATCGATTTTTTTATTGGCCTCTAAATCAATAAACTCAATTACTTTACGGTAATTAATGATCTCTTGAATGTCTCGAGGACGACCAATTACCTCTTTTCCCAAAAGAACATCTTTAGCTTCATCTTTAAGAAGTCTATTACCCTCAATATGAGTACCGTGATAAACGGAGCGAACAATAGCATCTTCTTTAAATCTTTTTTCCCATAACGGTAAAATAGGAGAATGTTTAATTACTTCCTCTGCCGCTTCAATTTTAGCAATATTAGTTAAAATTTTATTACTAATTAAAAAATTAGGGGCAAACATGATTAAAAAATTATAGCAAATTAATTACCTCCAAAACGACGTTGACGCTGATGATATTCTAAAATTGCCTGATGCAAATCCTCTTTGGTAAAATCCGGAAAATATTTAGGAGAAAAAAAATATTCAGAATAAGCACTCTGCCAAAGCATAAAACCCGATATTCTCATTTCACCGCTGGTGCGAATAATTAAATCAGGTTCAGGAAACGGTAGCTCTCTTGTATCCAAAAAATCCCGCATTTTCTCTGGATTGAAACCTTCTTTAGTTATAGCCCGCACAATTTCATCCTGACCACCATAATCCAAAGCAATCACTAAATATTGATCATAGAATTTTTTTGTTAACGCTTCCGCTTGAGTAATCTTATGTAATAAATTCTGATTAATTCTATCTTTACGACCGATATGGATAATTCTAGTAGAATTTTTTAAGGCTTCTTTTAAGTGACGATCAATCATCTTTAAGTATAATTCCATTAAATAAGTTATTTCCTCCTGAGTTCGCCTCCAATTTTCAGTAGAAAATGCCCAAAGAGTCACTATTTTTATTCCTAATTGATGCGCCTCTTTCACTAGTTCATTGGCTCTATCAAAACCGCGTTGATGCCCTAAAAATGGAGGTAAATTTCGCGCTCTCGCCCAGCGGCGATTACCATCGGGAATAATTGCTAGATGATTAAGTGACAAATTAGTGGTCATATCTAGCATATTATAACAATATCTTTTCTGGCAGATACAAGCAGATAATAATGATAAACCGAAAATTATAGAGGTAAAAATATAATCTATTTCAAAATAATTCACGCCCTTTCATTATTCTCGCTTTAAGTCAAGATTCAGGACAAGAATTATAGATTCTTCATTTAAATCACACTCTTCCTGTCATCATTCCTATGAGAACAGGAATTCAGAAAAATAAACACTCTATAGATCCTTGATTAAGTCAGGGATGATAATGAGGAAATATCGAGAAATATTTGAATAAAATCAGTCCACAAAAATTAAAATTAACTTTTGATTTTTAATCTTTAAATTTAGGATTTTAAGATTTGATATTTAATCTTAACAAGAAAATATAATCATTGACATCATAATTGAAATCTAATAAACTTAATAACACATGGTCTACGCGATTGATATTACACAAAATTTTGCGCCGGCAAAAATCTCTAACTTTGGTAATCTACTTAACATTATTCTTCCTACTTTAATCTTGGGCGCCGCCCTGATTTTTTTAGTTATGATTCTTTATGGGGCGTTCACCTACATCACCGCCGGTGACAATCCTAAAAATATTCAAAAGGCTCAACATATCTTTATTTTTGCCGGTATTGGGTTATTATTTGTAGTTTTAAGTTTTACTGCGGTAAAATTAATTAGTTATTTCTTAGGAGTTGATTTACAAGGAATATTATGAAAGGTTTCTTATTGTTGGCCGCAAGTGACAACATTTGGGGTAAAGTTGAAGCGCCGGTTAAAGGATTAGATGCAGAACCAACCACCATTTTAGGTAATACTATTAGTTTCGGCATCCAAATTTTTATTTTGATTGCTGTTTTTGCGATGCTAATCTATCTTCTTTTGGGTGCTTTTGATTGGATTGTTTCCAATGGAGAAAAAGAAAAATTAACTAAAGCCCAAAATAAAATTACTAATGCTATTGTTGGTTTATTAATAGTAATTGTAGTCTTAGTAATCTTTGGTTATGTTACTGGCGATATTCTTCATATTATTACTAAAACCGACAGCGGCTGGAGTTTTAATCTGCCTACGCTCGGTAACTAAAGTTAATCAATCTGTGTTCCGGTAACAGCCAAACCGCAAAGTGCTTTAAAAAGAATATCTTGATCCGCAAAACTATTAATAATTAAGCTAGGAAAGCCTTCTTGAGCTAAAACTAAACTTTCTTTAACCTTATGAAGCATTCCTCCGGTAACATCATAACCTTGAGTCTGAGTAAAAATAGATTGCAAACTAGCCCAATTCTCTGTATTAATATGAGGAATAAGATTGCCCTTAAGATCTAATACTCCTTGGGTGATGCCATTATGAATAATTTTTTCTATCCGATAACTAGAAGCTAAAAACCGCGCTAAATAAGCTAATAATTTTTCTGTAGAAACAATCGCAGCACCTTGAACCTCATCAAAAACAATATCTCCATAAACCACAGGAATAATTCCTAATTTAAGAGCAGCCACTAATGTTTCTGTAAAAAAAGTGACGATCTCTCCTTTTCTGGTTTTTATTACTGAGGAAGGATCAATAGAAATTGCTGGAATATTTTGAGAAATTAGACTATCAACAATAATCCGATTTAATCGCCCTGCACCGCTTTCTACCTCACAAAAACCAATCAGATTTTTCGAATCTGGTAGACCGTTTTGTAGATTATATTTTGCAGCCGGATAATGAGCGTAAGAACCACCACCATTACCAATAATTAATGCTAAATCTTGTCTTTTTATCAAAGCACGCTTAATCTGAACAGTCAAATCTTCAATGACTGCCTTTTTTTCGGTATAAGGTTTTTGTTTGTTGGTAATTAAACTTCCACCTAGTTTTAGTAAAATAAGATTTTTCATTGCAGATGAGTACCTTTATCAGGATAATTAATAATTATCTTTTGTATATCCGGATAACCGGATAAGTATTGTTTTATTTGAGTAATTTCTTTTTGTCGACAAATAAGATGTAAGTTTTCTCCGGCATCAAGAGTATAATAAACCTCTTTTCCTTTTTTTCTTAAATAAATCAACTCTTTAATTAAATCCAAGGTTTTACCGCTCCAGTAATAAAGAGGAGGCTTTTGTGTCATCATTACCGAATACATCGAAATTACCTCCTCCTCAATCAATTCCCCAAAAACAGTGAAATTTTTTTCAAAAAATGCCCTTTTAATTAATCTTGCTCGTCTTTTTACATCTTTAAGCCTAAAGTCATAAAAACTACTGCTAGCAGCTGTTAAATGTCCTTCTTGAGACCCTATCTGTTTTTCTTTAGTGGTTAATATAACCACCAAATCCGCTATATCCCAAAAATCGGGTGGAGCAATACTTTGAGCATACGAATTATTGGAATTACTCCCTTTCCTCCACCAGTTAAAACCATCATCTATCGAACGACAAGCAGATCCTGAACCTGAGAGACGTGCAAGAATAGACAACTTTTTTTTACTCAATTTTTTTCCCCAAGCACGAGAAAAAGCGAGTGCCAGTGCGGAAAAAAAAGCCGCTGAGGAAGCAATTCCTGATTTTTTGGGAAAATTAATCTCGGAATAAAGAGAAAAACCAAAATCCTCCTTGACTCCTAAATATTGTTTAGCAGTTTGATAATATTTCTCTATATTCAATATCTCTGTCACAGATGCTGCCTGAAAATCTTGATTCTCGTAATTTTTAATCCACAGCTGTTTTTTATTAGTATTACTTTTTTTCTCAAATTTTAGAACTACTTTACAGCCGGAAAGATTCATTGAAAAACTGTCATTATTAGGAAGAACTAATCGACGATCTTTCTGTCCCCAGTATTTAATAAAAGCAATATTAGCCGGACTTTCAATTGTAAATATTTCCATACGTTATACTTTAGTTACTCCTAGTTGAGTAGGAGTTAATTTAATAACGGGTAAATGTTTGTCTTGGCAATAAAGCATTAATTTTTGCGGTGATAAGGTAGAAACTAATAAATATCCGCTTCCTGCCTTACAGCCCCCGGCGCCAGTAATTTTAGCAGCAGCAAAATCAGCTATCGAGCGCAGATGAAATTTTACCGGCTCTGAAACCGCTCCTATTTTTTCCAAAAGAATTTCGTTATTTCTAATCTCCTGTTGAAAGGATAATAAATCCTGTTGACGAATAATTTCTACAATTTTTTTGGTAATTTCCTCAATTTGATTAAATATTTTTTGCTTTTTTTTAACCTGTTTTACCATCTGGGCTGTTGTCTCTTTGGGTTTGCCGGTATCCACTAAAAACAGCGTACGGGCAATTTTATTAGGAATAATAAAATCTAAACGACAAATATTTTTAAGAAATTCAAACTCTTTACGATAAAAAATCAATCCTCCATAACAAACAGTGCTATTATCCGCACCTGAAGGATTGTGATGAAAATATTTTTCCATTTGATAAGCTAATTCATTAATGATTTTTTTGGAAAAAGTTTTTTGAGTAAAAAATTCCAGTAGCGCCGCGACAGAAGCAGTAGAAAAAGCCGCTGACGATCCCAAACCGCGACCTAAAGGAATTTCTGATTCAATGCTAAAAGCATAATTTTTAATCTTAAAAGGATATTTATTTTGTTTTAAATAATTAATCACTATTTTTTCAAGAAGAAGTAAGTGAGAATCTTTGGTTTTTGTTAAAGCAGGAAAGATTGAAAATCTTAAATAACAATTAATGGCGGTAATTAATGCTGGTTTACCGGCTACAACTGCATGTTCTCCAGTTAAAATCACCTTAGCCGGTGCTTGATAAGTTATTTTTGTCATTAACTAAATATGAATTAAATAAGCTTAAATTTTAACCCATAAACAATTACTCCATCTTGATCAAGATCTCTTGTTTTGCGCAACACTGCTATTACTGGTTTACCAATCTGAACTTCATCTTCTGCTAAAAAATCAACTAATTGTCCCACCATCAAACCTCCAGTAAAAAATTTCACTAATACTACATAATAAGGAGCGGATTTGTTAAATTCCTTTGGCGGTGTATATATCTTTGTCCAGCTTACTATTACTCCTTTTTTTCCTAAACTAGGCCGAATCACTTTCTGTCGCCGCCATATTTTTACTGGACTAATCATAATTTTTTTTAAACACCTAAAATTGTAACTACCGCTGTTCCTCCTGAACCGCCTACGTTATGGGCTAAACCATAACTAATCTTTTTTAGCTGACGCTTTTGCGCTTGATGGGTTAATTGTAAATAAATTTCCCCCAATTGTTTAATTCCGGTCGCCCCCACTGGATGACCACCGGCTTTCAAACCGCCTGAGGTGTTTACCACCAACTCTCCTCTTCCTATTAGGGTTGAAAGTTCTCGCGCTTTTTTCCCTCCCTGCCCTTTCGGCCAAAAACCCAAATCTTCCAAGGCTAAAATCTCAGCAATAGTAAAACAATCATGCACCTCTGCTAATTGAATATCTTTTCTTAATAATAAGGCAGTTTTAAAAGCTTTCTCTGCGGCAATCTTTGTTGCTTTTATCTCATCTAATCGCTGTCTTTTAGTTAAAGAAATGGTATCGGTAGCAACCTCACTTGCCAAAACCCTTACTGCCGGCAGCTGATAATTATTTTTCTTATTAGTAAGCAATAATGCACAGGCACCATCGGAAATCGGAGCACAATCAAAAACTTTTAAAGGATAGGCAATATAAGCGCTATTTAAAATAGTAGAAAGTGAAACTTTGTTTTGAAAATGCGCCTTATCATTTAAGCTGCCATGATAATGATTCTTATAAGCGATATAGGCCAAATCTTCCTCGGTTGCCTGATATTTTTGCAAATAAACTTGTGCTAGCATCGCGTATAACCCAGGAAAGCTTAAGCCTGCCTCTTGTTCTTCACCCGAGGCGGCAGAGATTAAAGCTGTAGTTGTCTGTTCCGGAGAAAAATCAGTCATTTTCTCCGCCCCAATAACAAGAACAGTCTTATTAGGATTAGCTTTTAGGTAATTACAAGCCAGAAAAAAAGCTACTCCACCTGAGGCGCAAGCTGCCTCGGTGCGAAAAATAGGAATATTATTTCCTAATAGTTCTGCTAATTTGGCAGTAAGATGCAAATTATTTTCCAATATTCCTGCTAACATATTACTAAAAAACACTGCATCAATTTGTTTTTTGTCCAATTGAGTCTGTTCTAAAATCCCTGTATAAGTTTGGTTAATTAAAGAAAGAAGTGACTCTTCCCACCATTCACCAAAACGAGTTGTATGATAACCAATAATCTGAACCATATCTTTAAAAACTAGCAGTAAATTTTAAATAAGATGGGTAATTAATATATTTTTTTCGCTTGATCCATGAGAAAAAATTTTTTCGTCTTAAATTAATATTTTTAGTCACTTTAAAAACAAAACTATCCGCCCCCGCTCCTGATCCATAGGAGGTTAATAAAATTAAATCATTAGGTTTGGCCGTATCTAAAACAGCCATTAAACCCATTAAAGCCGAAGCAGTATAAGAATTACCTAAATAAGGCACTACTAAAGACGGAGTAATTTGTCTGTCAACAAAACCCAATGATAAAGCAATTTGCTGAGGAAATTTACCATTAGGCATATGAAAAACTACCGCTTTAAATTGAGAAGGAGTTAAATGTGTTTTTTTTAAAAGTTGCTCGGTTGCAGATTTAATATGTTTAAAATAGCCCGGTTTACCAGTAAAACGTCCGCTATGAGAAGGATAACGCATGCCATCGCGCCGCCAAAAATCAGGAGTGTCAGAAGAAAATGTCTGATAATCAATCAACTGAAGAATTAGTTCGTCTTTACCAACTATTAGTGCTACTGCTCCCGCACCAGTAGTATATTCTAAAGCATCATGAGGCTTACCATTAGCTTTATCCGCCGCCACTGTTAAAACAAAATCTACTCGCCCACTTTCAATTAAACCAAAACTAGTAATTAATCCCCCTGTACCGGCTTTGCAGGCAAATTGTAAATCAGTGGCAAAATAATTCCCTTCTATTCCTAGAAATTCTGCCAAAATCGTCGAGGTAGGATTAACAGCATAAGCTGGTGTTTCAGATCCAAATAAAACCGCTTGAATTTTTTTGGCTAAATTATTTTGGGAAAAAGCCATAGCTGCCGCCTCATAAGCCATAGTTAAAGAATCCTCATCACTACCGGCTACTGCTTTTTCTTGAATATTCAAAGTTGATTGAATATCCTCACTTTTTTTCCCCCACACCGAAGCAATCTCGGTAATTTTTATCCTATAAAGAGGTAAATAAAAACCATAATCAACTATTCCTACCATAGAAATTATCTCCCTAATTTTTGATGAGCTAATACTAATGAGCCTTGAGCTAGAGAGGCTAAAAGCGATAATTCTCCTGCTAAAATTGCTCCTAATAATACCTCTGTTAACTCCTGAGCGGTTTGGCAAGAAATAATTCTTAGAGCCTCTTTCTGTGTAGCTAATTTAGTCCCTCCCCCCACTCTTCCTAACATTAAAGACGGTAAATAAACTGCAAAATGTAATTGGTGATTAGCGGTAATATTTGCGGTAGTAATTCCTAAACTACCCTCAACAGTATGGGCTAAATCTTGACCAGTAGCAGCAAAAAAAGCCGCGACTATATTGGCAAAATGTGAGTTAAATCCTATCGCTCCGCTTACCGCCGAACCCAACATGCATTTTGCTAACCACACTTCATAAAGTTGTTTTATATTTGTTTTAAGTACTTTATTAATAATCTTTTCTTCTAAAAAAACCTCTGCCCAACCTTGATAACCTCGACCTAAAATAAAATTTAACCAAGCGGGTTTTTTATCAAGATCAAAATTACCCGCTAAACTTTTACATTTTATCTTGGTTATTTTTTCTATATACTCAACTATTTTTTCTGTTGCAATTGTCACCATATTCATTCCCATTGCCTCCTGAGTATCATAAATAAAACGACAATAAACTTGATTGGCTAAAATTTGGGTTCTAACCTCTTTTAAAGAAAGATGTGATGAGGTTTTTTTTGCCTCCTTGTCTAAACGTGCTAGATTTTTTTCCAACCATCGGCAAAATTGTTCTCCCTGTGCGAGAGAGTGAACAGTAAAAACCGGCCCTCGGGTCGCTCCTACTTTTTTAACTAACACCTCCACTCCTTGAGAATAAAAAATTGCTTTGCATCCTCGATTAACTGAAGCTACTAATGCTCCTTCTGTGGTAGCTAAAGGAATATAATATTCTTTTAATCGCCCCTTGATTTTTAAAGGTCCAGCAATACCCAAAGGTAAACTTACCGCCCCAATTAAATTCTCACAGTGAATATTATTTTCTTGCCCTTCTACTAATGCAGCTTGAATATGGGACAAATTACACCCTAACTTTTTTTGCAAAAAAGCTCTTCTTTGACTGATGGATTTTAAATGATGTAAATTCATAACTATTAATAAAACAAATTATTTAGACAAAAATATCCTTGGGAATTGCTGTTTTGTTTATTGTCTTATTGTCTAAAATCCACGCAAAGTAAAAATAGAGTTTTTTCTCTTAAAGTAAAGGTAATAATCCTTTTTCTCTATTTTCCTAACACGGTGGATTAATCTAGTATATTAGTCGTTTATTTTTACAAAATCATTTATAGTCAAATAAAAGGAACCCGAAAAATCCTAAGTTGATAAAGTAAGACTGAGTAAGGAAGAAAAAAACACAAAAATAACAGGCAGAAAAAAATAATCCGATAAAACTTTTGTCGAGTAGAAAAACGTAGCGCTAAATAAACCAAAATCAATTTCCAAATTAATAAACTAATAGAAAAAGTAATAAAAAAAATACTAAAACTTTTTCCTAAAATTGAAACAGTACGCGGCGGTGGAAGAATAGCATAAAAAATGGAATTACCAAAAAACCAAATTAGCGTTGGCAGTAAACTATAACTTAAAGTAAAAACAAAACTTTCCCACCTTAAACGACGATCAAAAAATTTAGCCAAGCCATAAAAAAAACCAATTAAAAACAACCAATTAACTACCGCGGCTAAAAATATTAACCAAAAAGGCAAGGGAAAATCTTTTATCCTTGTCGCCCAAAAAAAATAGCCCAAAATTAAAAAGGCAATTACCACTATTTGATAAAAATCTTTTTCCTGAGCAATAAGCCGCATGGTTTTGTAAGGAGCAACAATCAAAAATAATAACCGGCGGATAACAAAAATCCCAGCCACAAGTAAATCGACTAAAACCTGCCTAAAATCCATACTGTAGCAATGATGTTAATTTCACAATTAAAGCACCAAAAATTAAATACAAAAAAAATGCTAAACAAAATGATAAAGGAATAATTACTAAAAAGGGCTTATTTTTAAAATAAACCGTAGTTTGTTTATAAAGATAGGTTAACCACGGAATTTCCAGATCATTAGGTTCTACTAAATAAATTTCCTTGAGTTTTTTTCTTAAAAAAACAGAATATTTCATTAAATTTAAGTTTGAGTAAATAATTTAATAAAAGCTTTACGAGCACGAAAAATTAAACTTTCTGTTGCTTTGAACTGCAAAGCTAAACGTTTGGCAATCTGCTGTACCTTTTCTCCCTCTATATATTTAAGTCTTAAAACTAGACGATAATCATTCGGTAACTGGCGCAATACTCGTTCAATCTTCACTCTAGTTTCCCTCCGATCCAAATCCTCATCAATAAAAAATACTTTTAAGCTTTCTACTAAATAATGGGGTAAAGCGGAAAACAAAACTTTTTTAATTTTCTTTTTGCGAAAATAATCATTAGTCTTATTCCGCGCTATGGCATAAAGAAAAGTCTTCACACTTGATTGATAATGAAAACTTCTTAACGCCTCCAAAAAATCCATAAACACATCCTGAACAATCTCCTCTGCTGCATCATAATCCTTCACCCGATAATAAACAAATTTATGGAGGACGGGAAAATATTTTTTATAAAAAGCCATTAAAGTTGCTGTATCCTTTTGATAAAGTAAGCCTACTAATTTTTTATCTTGATTTTTATTGCACATAATAATATATTATTCTAAAGATGAAAAAAAATAAACAAAGATTAGTTTATTTAGTCCTTTTTCTTTGTTTCTTTGGTCTTTTTTGGCTATTAAAAGACGAAATTAATAAACGTTTTTTTAAGCCAAAAACAGAATTATTTTTTCCACTAATTACTACCAAAGAAATTACTGCCTTGGAGATTAATTATAACAATCAAACTCTCCGACTAATAAGAAAAAATCAAAGCTGGTTAAACCAAAAAGATAAAGAGGAAATACCAGCGGATCAAGCTAAAATTGAAACGCTGCTCACTACCTTACTCAAACTAAAAAAAGATAATCCTGTATCTTATAATAAGACTAAATACCCTCAGATGGGAATTGAAAAAAATAAAATTGTGATTAGAAGCGGTAATAAAAGTCAGACGCTTTATATCGGCAAACCTGCCGGTATCAACTCAAGCTATGTCAAAATTGACTCTGATGACAAGGTATATCTCACTACTGATTTTTCTCCTGAACTACTTAATGATTTTTTTCAAAAAGAAGAATCTAATAACCCCTCTAAAAACTAATTTTGTAGATCTTATTCTTTATCAAAAGATAGAAATTATCCTCAAAAAAAACTACATCCGATGATCGGCCAATATAATCAGAATGAATTTCTTTGAGATAACTACCATCTTTATGTAAAATTATCAAAGTAGACTTAGCTTTATTCCAAAGTGCAATTTTTTCGGTTTCTTTATAGGTAAGAATTTTCTCAATCTTAAAATCAGCCTGAGGATAATTAATCTTAAAGCTCTCTCTTAATCCTGAAGTGTATTTCACTACATAGTTATCATCAGCTAAATAGACAGAGCCATCAATCGCCATGGTTTTAATTGTAGCTAAACCAATTTCTTGATTATTACTAAAATAAGCAGTAGAATCATAACCATTATCGGTTGCTACATATTTATAAATCTGATTCTTATCTGTATCCAATAAATAAAGATTATTATTGTAGCTTTCCAGTTGTTTAATCACCCCCCAACTAGGATCAAAATCAATTATTTTTTTGGTTTTATCCTGTACATCATTTTTATAAATACCATCATTATCTAAATAAAAAAAGACGTTTTTGTCTTGGGCAGTAATTAAAGTGGTTTTTTTAAATTCAGAGGTAGTTTTTTTGTCTAACGATTTTTTTCTTATAGATAAAAAATAAACACTGCTGTTTTGATTATCTAAAATTACTAAATTGTCATTCACTAGAACCATCTTAGCGCCAAAAGCATTTGGTTGATCAATTTTTAAATCAAAAAACTCCACGGCGGATTTTTCTTCTCTTTTACGCAATCTATTTTCTTTATCAACAATCAACTGTTCCAGTTGTTTTATTTCCGGATAGGCTGAAGAATTAAACTGCGCTTTTAAAAGCGTTAAATCAGTCTTAGCTTGTTCAATTAAACTCAACGCCTGTTTTACATCAAAAAAACTCGCTTCCTCTGCCGCATTTAGTTTTTGTTTAAACTGTTGACTAAAAGTAGTAATTTTTTGCCTTTGTTCTCTTTCTAAACGCCGCTTATGACCAAATAATACACTCCAGATAAAAATCAATAATAACCCTACCACCAAAAATAAAGTAATTAATTTTCTTTTATTAGTGGTAGCTAATTTGGTCTGTATATTTTGTCTTATTATCTGAACACTCTTCCAGGTTTTATTCGGCTGAGATTGAGAAAATAAAACTTTGAGAAAAATTAAATTACGGTCGTTTTCTAAAATATTGGCCGCCATCTTTTTATTTATCTCTTGATAGTCTTTACTCTCAAAAATTTGATTTAAAAAATGATCATCTTTAAGATTATGGATACTATTTTTAGTAGTTAAAACTAAGATATCACCTTTTTGCAAAAAACCTGAAGCAGACTGAGTACCACTAATTAATTTTATTAATGAGTGTTTACGCTTAAAATAAATCTCGGCTTGATTATAGGTAATTAAATAAAGTAAATTATTATTAAAATAAGCCATAGCCAAAGAAAAATCCGCTGGTAAATTTACCTTAACTATTTCTTGAGTGAAAAACTTCTCCAACGCAGCTAAGTTATCCCAACTAGCATTCAAACAATCTTCTTTTAATTGTTTTAGTCCTGATTCTAAATCTAACTGAGTATTAGTTGGCACCTCTAAAATTAGAAAAAAATCTACCTCGGCTAAATAACCATTGAGTATTTCTTTTCCAACTTGTTGACGATAAACCTGAAACTGAGCTTTAAACATTTTAAATTAAAAACAAGGCATAAAATAAAATAACTATTGCTCCTATTACTGCTAAAAAAGAAATAAAAATAATAATGGAATTTCTTTTAGCTTGAATGGTCTTATTCATTACCTGGGTCTGACGAAAAATAGCTAAGGTATAAACTAACATTGCCAAAGAAAAAACTACAGCGGAAAATTTGAAAAAGAAGTTAATTAAATTAATTCCAGAGATTAAATTAAGCATGGGTTATTTTTTCTTGATTAAATCATTAATTGTTTCGGCGATCAAACCAGGTTTAGGAACATTCATAAACTCTATATTAGCCTCGGTACCGGCGGTTTGAATAAAAATATTGCCATAATCAACTATTGAAGCGAAAAAACCACCTGTTTTTACCGTAACATCTTCTATTTTTTGATAATAAGCTGTAGTTACTTCTTTGTAAAGAACACTACTAAAATCTACATCAATTACTCTCTCATTGGTAATAATTCCTAAATTAAAATACCAGGCTAAAAAATTAAACCAAAGATAATTAAATAAAATTGTTATAACAAGAAGATTGAAAAAAAATAATTGATTAAAAGTAAAATAAAAACC
>CAZYRU010000007.1:0-17998 GCA_964649995.1 uncultured Gammaproteobacteria bacterium | reverse complement strand
GATTTTTTTGCCGGCTTGTTTATTCTTTTTTTTGGTATTATTTTTGCTAACTTTATTAAAAAAATTGTGATCACTTTATTAATTTTTCTTAAAATTGATTCTTTACTACAGCGGACAAAATTATTAGCAAAAAATCATGTTCGTACTTTAATTAACACTATTGCAGAAATATTAAAGTGGGCGATTATTATTGTTTTTTTAATTCCTACCCTTGAGGTATGGGGTTTATCAAAAGCTACAGTTGTTCTTAATCAACTTTTATGGTATTTACCCAATGTAATTATCTCAATTATTATTGGCTTTATTGGTTTGGTGGTAGCTAATTTAAGCGGTAATTTTGTTTTACAAAGTCTTAAAACCAGTAATAATCTAAAACTCGCCAATACGCTGGCAGTTGCTACTAAAAGTATCTTAGTGTTTTTTACCGCCTTAATTGTTTTAAGTCAATTAGGAGTAGCGCAAGATTTAATTAGAATTTTGTTTACAGGGATTGTGGCGATGTTGGCGATTGCAGGAGGTTTAGCTTTTGGTTTAGGAGGAAAAGAAATAGCTAAAGAACTTCTAGAGGAATTAAGAAAAAAAATAGCCTAAAAAGCCTATAAAGCTCTTTTCTTTTGACATTTTCTCAGCCGTAATCTATACTTTATAAGCGTGAAAACAAAATACATTGTTATTTCAGGGGGGGTAATTTCCGGAATTGGAAAAGGGATTACTTCTGCTTCTATCGCTTTACTACTCCAACAAGCTCACTATCAAGTCACTCCGATAAAATGTGAAAATTATCTTAATATTGACGCTGGAACAATTAATCCTATCGAACATGGTGATCCTTTTTTATGCGAGGATGGAACTGAGGCAGATATGGACTTGGGTAGTTATGAAAAATTTTTACATAAAAATCTAGGCAAAGATAACTTTATGACCATGGGAGCAATTTATAAAACTGTAATTGATAAAGAAAGACGGTTTGAATATCAAGGAGAAGATGTAGAAGCGATCCCTCATATTACTGATGAGATTCAGCGCCGTTGGCAGAACGCGGCTAAGAAAGATAAAGCCGAGATTGTAGTCATAGAACTGGGGGGAACAGCAGGAGAATATCAAAATATTTTCTATTATGAGGCTGCAAGAATCCTGGCGCTTAAAAATCCCGGAGATGTGATTCATATTCATGTTGGCTATATGCCTACTCCATCGCATTTAGGTGAACCTAAAACTAAACCAATTCAACTTTCAGTGCGGTCGCTTAATACAATGGGGATTCAACCGGATTTTATTGTTGCCCGGTCAGAGAAGATAATGGATGAACGGCGCAAAAACCGTTTTGCTCTTTTTTGCAATGTAATGCCAGATCATATTTTAAGTGTTCCGGATGTGGAAATAATTTACGCAGTACCTTTAATTATGAATCAGCAGAATTTTTGCGAATTAATCCTAAAAAAGTTGAATTTACCCGTCAGAAAACCAAACATTCAAGCTTGGGAAAAATTAGTAAATCATATTAAACTTGTTCGTAGCAGTCAATCTTCTATTACTATTGGAATTGTAGGTAAGTATTTTGCTACCGGTGAGTATCAACTGCGCGATTCATATGCGGCATTATTTGATGCTCTTGAACATGCTGGTTGGCATGAAAACACAAATATTACTACTCACTGGATTAATGCAGAATTAATTATGAAAAATGGGCCAGAAAAATATTTAAGCCAGCTAGATGGTTTAATTGTTCCTATTGGTTGGGGAGAACGCGGAGCAGAAGGAATGATTGCCGCCGCTTCCTTTGCTAGAAAAAACAAAATCCCTTATTTAGGCTTATGTTATGGTATGCAACTAGCAGCTATTGCTTTTGCGCGTGATGTTTTGGGTTTAAAAGATGCTAATACTCAAGAAAATAAGCCTCAAGCTAAAGATTTAGTTATTCATTTAATGCCTAGTCAAAAAAAATTTATGGAAAGACGAGCATATGGTGGAACTATGAGATTAGGCGCTTGGTTAGCAAAAGTTAAGCAAAATACTCTTGCTTGGCGCGCTTACGAAGCGCATAATGGTTTTTTAAACATTAATACTGGTCTAACCAGCGAACGACATCGTCATCGCTATGAATTTAATGATAAATATGCACGTCGTTTTGAAAAGAAAGGAATGCATATTTCAGCTCGCTCTTTAGTGGAAAATTTAGCTGAAATTATTGAATTAGATTCAAAACTCCACCCCTATTATTTAGGGACTCAGGGTCATCCTGAATATAAATCTCGTCCCCTTACCCCACATCCTATTTTTATAGAATACATCAAAGCCTGCCTTAAAAATAAAAACAACTCAACTCGTTAACGGATTTTTTTAAAGGTGAAAATTACTCCTTCGATTTAATAGAAGCAAGATTCCAGGTAGAAAATTTGCATTTAGGATAATTTATACATCCATAAAAACGCTTATGGGTTTTACTATAGCGTACTACAATCTCTCCTTCACATAAAGGACAAGCCTTATTAGGAATTGATTTCAGAAAAGGTTTGGTAGTTTTGCATTTTGGATATTGACTGCAAGCATAAAATTTGCCAAAGCGGGAATAACGAATTACCATCTCGCTACCGCATTGAGGACATTTCTTCTCTACCTTTTCTTCTACATCAAACTTTTGTTTATCATCCTGCATTTGTTTTAATTCTTCTTTAAAGGGAATAAAAAAACGACTCAAGAGCGTAATAAAATTTTTTTTACCTGAAGCTACCGCATCAAGATCATTCTCCATTTTTGCCGTAAAATCAATAGTAAATAAATTAGGCAATGATTTGCTTAAATAATTAGAGATCACTTCTCCCAGTTTGGTAGGTTTAAAATAACGAAATTCTTTTTCCACATAATTTTTTTCCTGCAAAAGAGAGATAATCGGAGCATATGTTGAAGGTCGACCAATCCCCTTTTCCTCTAGTGATTTAATTAATGAAGCTTCGTTATAACGGTAAGGAGGTTTAGTTGTAAGTTCTTCGTTTATTACCTCTTTTAAATCAAGTTTCATTCCCTTTTGGTAATTTAATTGATTAATTTTTTCTTTTTTTAAACTATCAGGGTTAAGAGCTTTTAAAAATCCGGGAAATAAAATTTCCTGATAATAAGTCTCAAATAAGTATTGTTTATTACCTAAAATAAAAACTTTAAGTTGTTTAATTTGGGCTTCTTTCATCTGAGTAGAAATCGCCCGATTAAAAATTAATTGGTAAATTTTTTGGTGATTTTTAGTTAGCTTTTTATCTTCGTTCGTAATTATTTCTCTATCTAATTTTGTAGGACGAATCGCTTCATGCGCTTCCTGCGCCATTTTAGATTTGGTTTTATAACCGCGTGGTTTATCTAGGGCATACTCTTGTCCGTATTTGGTTGCAATATAATCTTTGGCTTTAAAAACAAAATGGCTGGCTAAATTAAAAGAGTCAGTACGGTGATAAGTAATATAACCCCGTTCATAAAGATCCTGCGCTAAACGCATTGTTTGTTTAGAGGAAAAACCAAAGCGGTGAAAAGCGTCTTGTTGCAATAATGAGGTAGTATAAGGAGGAGGTGGATAACGATTAATTACTGTTTCATTAATCTCTGAGATAATATAATCATCCTTTTTAATATCTTCAATAAGCATTTGTAGATTACTATGAGTAATAGTAGTTTTAGTAAATTGATAATCGCCGTCAAACAGTGGAATTTTTGTCTTAATTTCATAATCTTGGTTGTCTTTTTTGACTAATTTGGCTTTAGTTGTTGCGTGATTATTAAACAAACCATAAATCTGAAAATAATTTTCGCTATTAAAACTATTAATCTCTTTTTCCCTCTCAACAATTAAACGTAGAGCAACTGTTTGTACTCGTCCCGCTGATAGCCAATTTTTACCAATTTTTTTCCAAAGTAGAGGCGAGATGAGATAACCGACTATTCTATCAAGAATTCTTCGTGCCTGTTGGGCTTTCACTAAATTAAAACGTAATTCTTCTGGTTTATTAAGCGCCGCTTTTAATGCATTACTAGTAATTTCATGAAAAACAATTCTTTTTAAAGTTTTAGCAGTTTTTTTATAGGTAAAATCCGGCCATTTTTCTTTAATTAAACCCAAAACATAAGCAATATGATAGGCAATCGATTCTCCTTCTCTATCAGGATCGGTCGCTAAAATTATTTCCTGATTTTTGGCGGCAAGTTGCTTAAGCTGAGCCACAATTTTTTCTTTATTATGAATAATTACATAATTAGGCTGAAAATTATTTTCTAAATCTAGAGCAATCTTATTAGGCGGTAGATCACGAATGTGCCCCATGGTAGCAAAAACAAAATGATCTTGCTTTTTAAGCAAGCGATTGAATGTCCGCGCTTTAGTAGGCGATTCAACAATAATTAAAGCCATAAGTAAAAAATTAATAACCTTATACTGCTTAATTTTAACTGAATATATTAATAATACAAAAGGTGTTAGAGATTTTTTGCTTTTCTTTTTTTAATAAGGCGGCTATCAATTAAAGAACGACGAATAATAGCAACTGCCTGTTGTCTTTCTGCTTCATTTTTTGATTCTTTCAAAATGTTGCGAGCTTTTTTTATTGCTTCAGCAGTTAATTTTTCATCTATCGCATCCTGACCATATGCCCGACTGACTAATATATTTACTGTACTACCATCGGTTTCCAAATAACCACCTCCAATAGCAAGATAATCTTCTGTATTTTGTTTTTTAAATTTAATAATTCCTTCGGTAAGAAGAGAAAAGAGATTAATATGGTGAGGCAAAATAGTAATTTCTCCGTTTGGCGTAGGCAGAGAAATGCTTAATACTTCCTCTTCTAGGACAATTTTTTGAGGAGTAATTATGCGTAATTTAAGATTTGTCATTGTGATTTTACCTCATCAATAATACCTTTCATATAAAAAGCCATTTCTGGCTTATCATCATGTTTTCCCGCTAAAATTTCTTTAAAACCTCTTACTGTTTCTTCAATAGGCACATACTTACCCGCTCGCCCGGTAAAAGGTTCAGCTACAAACATTGGTTGAGTCAAAAATTTTTGAATTTTTCGGGCCCTGGCCACAGTAAGTTTATCCTCTTGAGACAACTCTTCCATTCCTAAAATAGCAATAATGTCCTGAAGATCCTTATATCTTTGTAAAGTTTTTAGGACGTCACGCGCTACTGCATAATGTTCTTTACCAACTATTTCCGGATCCAAAGAGCGGGAAAACGAAGTTAATGGATCTACTGCCGGAAATAAAGCTTGTTCTGATAAAGAACGATCTAAAGTAATTGAAGCATCAAGATGAGAAAAAGTTGTTACTGGTGCCGGATCAGTATAATCATCTGCAGGTACATAAACTGCTTGAATAGAAGTAATAGAACCATTAGTAGTAGAGGTAATTCTTTCCTGTAAACTGGCCATCTCATTGGCTAAGGTAGGTTGATAACCTACTGCTGAGGGAATTCTACCCAATAGTGCGGAAACCTCAGAACCGGCCTGAGCAAAACGGAAGATATTATCAATAAATAATAATACATCCATATTTTTCTCATCCCGAAAATATTCAGCCATTGTTACTCCGGTTAAAGCTACCCGTAAACGATTGCCTGGCGGTTCATTCATTTGTCCAAAAACCAGTACTGTTTTATTTAATACTTTAGTTTCTTTCATCTCATTCCAAAGATCATTACCTTCTCTAGTTCTTTCTCCTACACCGGTAAAGACAGATACACCATTGTGCTGTTTGGCTACATTATGAATCATCTCTTGAATTAAAACGGTTTTACCTACACCGGCTCCTCCAAAAATTGCCACCTTTCCTCCTTTGATAAAAGGTGCAATTAAATCAATAACTTTAATTCCAGTAACAAAAATTTCTTGTTTACCTGATTGCTCGGTCAAACAAGGCGCTAAGCGATGAATAGGATAATATTTCTTACTTTTTAATGGTCCTTTCTCATCAATGGTTTCACCCAAAACATTAAAAATTCTGCCTAAATTATCTTCACCTACCGGCACCTCAATTTTTTTGCCTGTATCATATAATATAAGTCCTCTTTTTAATCCTTGAGGATCATCAAGGGCCAGAGCTCTTACTATACCATCACCTAAAACTGCCTCAACCTCAAAAATTATTTTTCTCTTTTTTAATTCTAATAATAAAGCATTATAAATTTGAGGAGTTTGCTCTTCCGGAAATTGAACATCAACTACTACTCCTCTGACAGCAATAATCTTTCCTTCTACCATATCTTTTATTAAATTTATAAATTGAACAAATAAATTTTTGTAACTCGCATAATAATTTTTCTTTTTAAAAAAATTTAATTGTTTTCTACCGATTCTTTTGCGGTTACCATATCTAAAAGCTCATAGGTAATTTTTTGCTGACGCAATTTATTTCCCAAAAGAGTTAAATTATAAATTACATCATTGGCATTATCAGTAGCATTTTTCATCGCAATCATACGGGAAGATTCTTCTACCGCAATACTATTAATAACTGCGGCGCGAATTTTTTCTTCAAAATAGCTGTTTAAAACCGGTTCTAAAATCTCTTTAGCTGAAGGTTCAATTAAATATTCCGTTTGAGATTGCGGCATATTATTATTTTGTTTAAATTTATTTTTCATCGGTAAAAGAATCTCTTTTTTAGTGATAAATTTTAATGTTGAGATAAATTGATTATAAATTAAGCTTACCTGATAATATTGTTGACTAAAATATTTTTCTAGGATTAAATTGCTGATTGCACTTATCTGTATTAAGGGATCGCGTTGAGAAAAATCAGCAATTACTTTACCTCCCAGTTTGGCAATAAAAGCACCACCTTTTTTACCCACACAAATAAAATCCTTATTGTCTATTTCTTTCTCTTCTACTAGGAAACGAAATAAGTTAACATTAAATGCACCACACAAACCTTTATTGCTTGAAAGAAAAAGCACTAGTTCTCGCTTAACTTCAGAATTAATCTCGAGTTGGAGTAAAGGAGAATAATTAACATTCACCTTAACCAGCAGTCGATTAATCATTTCTTCCAATAGTTGACGATAAGGCTGGCCTTCGATTACCATCTGCTGCGCTTTTCTCATCTTAACCGCCGCAACCAACTGCATTGCTTTAGTGATCTTTTTGACATTAGTAACTGATTTAATTTTTTTTCTTACCTGACGAATATTCATGAGTTTAAAGAGTTCAAATTTTCCTGAATATATTTTTTTAATTGTTCTTCTGTTTCTTTGCTAAAAACTTTGGTACGATTAATTTCTTCTACCCATTTTTTACCTCTGATTTGTAAATCAGCAATTAATTTATCTTCAAAACTTTCTATTTTTTCTAATGGTAAATTATCAAGATAACCATTAGTAGCAGCATAAATAATCGCTATTTCCCAAGCAAGATTATAAGGATAATTCTTTTTCTGACGTAAAATCTGAGTGGTTTTAGCTCCTCGATTAAGAAATTGTTTTGTAGTTTCATCAAGATCGGATTCAAACTGGGAGAATGCCGCTACTTCTCGATACTGAGCTAAATCTAGTTTTAATTTTCCAGCGGTTTGTTTCATAATTTTAGTCTGAGCATCACCCCCAACCCGTGATACCGAAAGACCGATATTAATTGCTGGACGAATACCTGTATTAAACAGATCGGTTTCCAAAAATATTTGACCATCAGTAATTGAAATAACATTAGTAGGAATATAAGAGGATACATCACCCTCTAAAGTTTCAATAATCGGTAAAGCAGTGATAGAACCACCTCCATATTTAGGATCACGTTGACAAGCGCGTTCCAATAATTTAGAGTGAAGATAAAAGATATCACCAGGATAAGCTTCCCGCCCTGCTGGTCGGCGTAAAATTAGTGCTATTTGACGATAAGCCCAAGCATGTTTGGTTAAATCATCATAAATTACCAGAACATCCTTACCTTGATCCATAAAATACTCAGCAATAGCAGTAGCTGCATAAGGAGAAAGATATTGCATACTTACCGATTCCGAAGCAGAAGCAGCTAAAACAATAGTGTAATCCAGTGCTTGATATTTTTTTAGCAATTCAACTGTATTGGCAATTTTGGAATTTTTTTGACCAATAGCGCAATAAATACAGATTACATTTTCTTTTTTTTGATTAATAATCGTATCTAAAGCTAGAGTAGTTTTTCCGGTGCCGCGATCACCAATGATTAATTCGCGTTGACCTCTACCAATTGGCAAAAGAGCATCAATCGCTTTAATACCGGTTTGTAGTGGAAGATTAACTTTTTTACGATAAATAACACCGGGAGCGATTCTTTCTACTGGATAAAATTGCTCACTTTTGATCTTGCCTCTACCATCAATAGGTTCACCTAAAGCATTAATTACTCGTCCTAGCAGTTGATCACTGACTGCTAGTGAAAATATTTTTCCAGTGGCTTTAACAAGATCATTTTCTTTAATGTTTAAATAATTCCCTAATACTAATACTCCTACACCTTCTTCCTTTAGATCTACTACTAAACCCTGGAGATTATTAGGAAATTCTACTATCTCGTTATAAGCTACATTATCTAATCCTTCAATTAAAACTACTTCATCTTTGATTTCCCTCACCACTCCCACATTTTCTTTTTTAAGGGAAGAGGATGAGGATTTAAGTTCTCTCTCTATTTCTTTGTAAATTTTATCAATTGAACCCATAAAGTTGATTAATTAAATTATTAATTCGTCCTTGAATAGAGGCATCAATGATAGTATCGCCAATTTTTAAGATAAAACCTCCTAATAGTTTTTTATCTATAATATTTTCAACTGGTAAATGTTTATACTCAGAAAAATGCGTCAAGATTAAATCTTTTTGATGATTGGTTAAAGGTATAGGAGTAATAATTATTACCTTATTTTTTTTACTACTAGCTAATTGTTCAAAGATTTTCTTTTTAATCTTTTTTTTTAACCCTTCATCAATTTTCATATTTACTCTCATGAAATTTTTTGACCATTCCCTCAACAATTTTATCTTGAGTATCCGGATTAATAAACTCACCCAAAACTGAGCTGAGCATTAAACCTGAGGTGGCAATAATCTTTTCTCTTACTTCCTTTTCAATTTTGTTCTTTTCTTCCTCAAGCTGAATCCGCGTTTTTTCTTTAATCTCCTGTGCCTCTTTAGTTGCTTCTTGAATTAATTGTTTTCTTATCTCCTCAGCACTTTTTTTTGCCTCATTAATAATTGATGTTGCTTCTTTGCGCGCTTGAGTGAGAATCTTTTCTTTTTCAAGCCGCAAACTGGCTTCAGCTGTTTCTAGCTTTTTTGTTAATTGTTCTCGTTTTTGCTCCTCTTTTTTTTCCTGCTCAAGATAATTGAGAAAAGGTTTGGCAATAAATTTTTTAAAGATCAAAAGAAAAATAGAAAAATTAATTATCTGAGCAATTAACAATTTTGTATTAATACCAAGTGCTTCCATTTAAATCATTAAAATATTTAATTTTTTTAAGTAAATTTAATAATTAAGGCAACAACAAGCGAATAAATTGCCACTGCCTCAGCAAAAGCTAAAGCTAAAATCATACTAGTTCTTACCGCTGATTCAGCTTCTGGATTACGGCCTAATGCCTCAAGCGCGGTTGAACCAATTTTCCCTAAAGCAATCGCCGGCCCTAAAGCACCAAGACACATAACGGCTGCAGTAGCAATCACCTTAATTGATTCCACATTCATATTTTTTCACCTCCTTTTTAAATTTAAAAACTATTAATGATGGTTGGCGGTAGCCGCAGATAAAAATACGGCTGTTAACATAGAAAAAACCAATGCCTGAATTAAACCTACAAACACCTCCAAAAATAAAAATGGTGTTGAGGCTAAAACCGGTACAAGGGTAGCTACTACTAATAGTAGTACCTCACCGGCAAAAATATTACCAAATAATCTAAAAGAGAATGACATTACTTTAGAAAGCTCAGACACTATCTCTAAAATACCAATAAAAAACATAATGGGGTTAGTAAAATTAATATATTTTTTTAAATAATTCCAACCTAAATATTTAAAACCATAATATTGAATTGCCACTACCGCAAAAATTGCTAAAGCAAAGGTAGTATTTAAATCAGCTGTCGGTGCTCTTAAAATCGGAAATTTTTCATGATGTTCATGACCGGCAATTAAAATACTGCCTACCCCTGGTAGTAAACCTGCCCAATTGGAAAAAATAATAAAGATAAAAAGCGCCCCTAAAAAAGGAAAAATACCTTTTGTTTTACTCCCTAAAATTGATTCAAAAAGCGTATAAAGTCCTTTAAGACAGAAACGAATAAAAACATTAATAAGCGAATTGGTGCGGGAAAGATAATTGTTATAAAAAATACCAAATATAAGAAAAAAAAATAGGATAGTGAGTGATAATAACAAAGAATTAGTAATAGGCAGGTGTAGAATATTAGCAATCTCTTCGGCTTTAATACTAATCTCCACCATAGTTATTTTTTGCTAGTTGCTTTTTTAGTTAAGCTAAATAAGTTATAAAGACTTGCCAAAAAACCCAGTAAAATAAAAATAATCGTTCCGTATTTAGTCTTTAAAGAACGATCAATTAAAGCTCCCAAAAAAACTCCTATTAGAAGCGGAGCAACTAAATAATAACCGATATTTAAAAAATTTGCAAGTTGAAAATAAGATTGCTTCTTTGTTTTGATATTTTTTTCGCGCTTTTTGAGACTGAAATCAGCAGTAATTTGATAGTAGGTCATAACTTAGTTATTTTGTTTTTTATATAAACTAAGATCAACCGCTTTTTCAATTAAAAGCGATAGTCTACCGTCGCGTTCACTCACTTTAGATTTAAACAAAATTACTTTATTTAGGACTAAAATTGGTTTAAGTTTGGCATAAACTTTTGGAAAAGCTAAGGCCTCAATGACGCCGGTTTCATCATAAATATTAATAAATGCCATCTCGGCATTATCTTTTTTGGTTTTGATTATTTTTTTGCCACTGACGATTCCGGCTAAAATTAAAAATTTACCATTATCCTCCTGAGTAATCTCCCCAATTTTTTTGGTAATTTTTTGTGCAATAATTGACTGATAGTTATTTAACGGATTTTTATTAATTAAAAAACCAATTACCTCTCTCTCCATGGCATACAGTTCATCTTCAGATAATTCCGGTAAGAGTGGAAAATCATCTTTAAGTTTATTCAAGTCTACATCTTGAGCAAAAAGTCCAAACTGACCTTTTTCCGACTTATCTTTGAGTTCACTAATCTCTTTAACCACTTGGGGATAATTAATCATTAGAGTCGCCTTATTGGCAAAACGAGCAAAAGCACCAGCTTTAATTAAACTCTCAACTGTTTTTTTGTTAACTTTGCGCAGATCGACGCGATAAAGAAAATCTTTAAAACCGTGAAATGCTCTTTTATTTCTAGCATCAATAATAGATTCTATGGCTGCACTACCTACATTTTTAATTGCCGATAAACCAAAACGGATTGCCCGTTTTTCTATCGAAAAATTAGCTTGAGAATAATTAATATCCGGGGGTAAAACTTGAATATTCATTCTTTTACATTCTTCAATCGCTTGAGCCATCTTTATCTCCCGCTGTGGGCCGGCCACTCCCTGCAATTCTGCTGTTAAAAGCGCTGTCATAAATTCAACCGGATAATTTGCCTTCATATAGGCGGTCCAATAAGCAATTAAACCATAAGATGCTGAATGGGGCTTATTAAATCCGTAGGCGGCAAATTTCTCCATAAAATTAAAGATTGTTTCGGCTAAACGGCGACTATAATTGTTCTTGATACAACCGGCAATAAATTTAATTTTTTCTTTTTCCATTAAGGCTTTCTTTTTTTTACCCATTGCCATACGCAGATTATCCGCTTCACTCATACTATAACCAGCTAAACGATGAGCAATCTCCATTACCTGCTCTTGATAAACCAAGATGCCATAAGTTTCTTCAAGAATTGGTTTTAAATCAGCATGAAGATATTTTATTTTTTTGGGATTTTTTTTGCCTTCTATAAAGCTGGGAATTAGATCCATCGGACCAGGACGATAAAGCGCTACCATAGCAATAATATCAGTCATCTTACTAGGTTGAATATCTTTAGCTAACCGCCGCATGCCGGCAGACTCAAGTTGAAATACGCCAATTGTTTCGCCGCGAGAAATCAAAGCAAAGGTTTTTTTATCATTGAGTGGTACCTGATGAATATCGATTTTTTTATTAGTATTTTGGTAAACAAAATTTAAAGCATTCTCTAAAATTGTTAAGTTGCGCAGACCTAAGAAATCAATCTTCATTAATCCTACTGCTTTTGCACCTGAAACAGCATTTAAATCCAAACAATACATATCATATTGAGTAATAATCTTTCCTTCTTTAGTATCTCTTTGAATTGGTACATATTCACTTAATTCCTTATCAGCGATCACTACTCCGGCAGCATGAACCGATGAATGTCGTGGTAATCCTTCTATTTTTTGAGCAATTTCCAACACTTTTTTTGTTTCAGGCTCGGTTTGATAAACAAATTTAAGTTGTGCCGATTCCTCAAGTGCTTGAGCAATAGTCATATTAAATCCTTGTTTGCCTGGAGGAATCATCTTGGCAATTCGATCACCCTGAGAATAAGACATGCCTAAAGCGCGCGCTACATCTCGTACAGCCAAACGTGCCTCCATTTTACCAAAAGTAATTATTTGTGCTACCTTTTCTTCACCATATTTATTACTAACGTATTTTAAAACTTCATCCCGACGACTGTCGGCAAAATCAATATCTATATCAGGTGGAGTCGGCCGTTCAGGATTTAAAAATCGCTCAAAAGGTAAACTATAGTCTAGTGGATTAATATCAGAAATTCCTAGAATATAAGCCACTAAAGAACCGGCGCAAGAACCTCGACCTGGCCCAACTCCAATCTCATTTTTTTTTGCCCAATTAACAAAGTCTTGTACTATTAAAAAATAAGTGGCATAACCTTTTTTAATAATAATATCAAGTTCATAATCCACTCTTTTACGCAGAATTTCCTCTGGATAATTGCTGGCACGTTTGATTCTTTGATAGGTGATTTCTTTTAAATAAGCCTCCGCAGTAGTACCGGGAGGCAATACATATTTAGGTAAAATCCATTTTCCATAAGGAATTTCGAGATTACACTCATGAGCGATTTTTAAAGTATTATCAATCGCTTCTGGAATATCCAAAAAACTTCCCTTCATCTCAGAGGCAGATTTAAAATAGTAATCAGGAACATCAATCATTGAAACCGGGCGATTTTTTTCTAAAATAGAACGTTGAGTTTGAATACATAGTAATACTTCTTGTGCGTAAGCATCCTCTCTGTTTAAATAATGTACATCGTTGGTAGCTACTACCGCTACTCCATATTGGCGCGATAATTTAATTAGCTGTTGGTTAATTTTTTCCAGCTCTTCAATTTGCGGATGCCGCTGCAGCTCTAAATAAAAGTTGTTACCGTAAATCGCTAAATATTTTTGCAGTATTTTTTCTGCTTCTTCAAGCGAATTTTCTAAAATCAAAGCCGGGATTTCACCTGCCAAACAAGCGGATAAAGCGATAATTCCTTCGCTATATTGCGACAGTAACTCAAAATCAACCCGTGGTTTATAATAATAACCCTCAAGATTAGCGCGGGTAACTAGTTTGAGTAAATTTTTGTAACCAACAAGATTTTTTGCTAAAAGGACCAAATGAAATTGATCTTTATCCATGCCATTTTGACGATCATAACGGGAATGACGCGCTTTATAAAGCTCTACTCCTATAATTGGTTTAATTCCTGCATCTTTTGCTTTAATAAAAAATTTAAAAGCGCCATATAAAGCGCCATGATCAGTAATAGCTATCGCAGGCATATTCTGTCCTTTAGCAGCGCTAATTAAACCATCAATTTTAGCCATTCCATCAAGTAAAGAATACTCACTATGATTATGTAGATGAACAAAAGACATAAAGTGGTTTAGGAAAAAATATTTTTAATTAAGAAAAGCTTTTATTGCTTTTATTACTGTCTGGGCATCTGCTTGACCTTTTAATTCTCGCATTACCTGACCAACCAAAAACATAATTGCATTGGTTTTACCTTTTTTATAATCAGTTACTACTTTTGTATTATTGGCAATAATCTGTTGAATCACTTGGTTTAAACGTTGAGAATCCATAGTTTTAGGAGTGGTTAATTTTTCTGCTCTTTTAATAAATTCTGCACTAGCTAAATACGGAGTGATTTTTTTATTAATGATGAGATTGGCTACTGTCTGACAATAATTTTTTTCTGTTTTTAGTAAACAAGAATGTTGTTTTTTTAAAGCTGAGATTAATGACTCATAATACTCTGCTAGTTTCAGATCTCGCGTTAAAATATAAGCATCCATCTCTTTAAGCTGAAACTCTTTTTTATAACGAACAAATTTATTTTGCGGTAATTCTGGGAGATTGGTTTTGATTGCTTTTAAGTATTTTTTATCAAAAACAAACGGCGGTATATCTGGTTCAGGAAAATAACGATAATCTTGTGCTTGTTCTTTTGTTCTTTGAGAATAAGTTTTATTTTTTTTATCATCCCAGCCGCGCGTTTCTTGAATCGGCACCTCTCCCTTTTCCAAAATCTCAATTTGACGTTTGATTTCATAATCGATTGCTTGTTTGACAAACCGAAAAGAATTAATATTCTTAACCTCAATTTTATAAGGCGGTAAAGTACCTAAACCTCGTTTCATTACCGAAATATTAGGTTCCAACCGCATACTTCCTTTTTCCATATCCGCATCAGAAACTCCTAAATATCTAATAATTACCTGTAGTTCTTCTAAAAATATTTTTACTTCTTCTGCGCTTTCAAAATCTGGCTCGGTGACTATTTCTACCAAAGGTACACCGGAGCGATTAAAATCGATATATGTACCTTGATTATTATGAATTAATTTAGCGGTATCTTCCTCCATATGTACCCGATTAATACCAAAGGTGCGTTCGGTTCTAGCATAAGGATTATATACAGTAATCTTTCCTTTTACGGCAAATGGTTCATCATATTGGCTGATTTGATAACCTTTGGGTAGATCGGGATAATTATAGTGTTTACGATCAAATTTAGAATGTTGCTTAAGATGACAGTTTAAAGCCGTGCCGATTTTTTGCATCCACAAAATCGCTTTATGATTAGGTACCGGTAGTGCTCCTGGTAACCCTAAACAAACAGGACAAATAAGCGTATTAGGTGGTTGACCAAAATAATTGGCAGGACACTGACAAAACATCTTCGATTGAGTTTTTAACTCAACATGAATTTCCAAACCAATTATCGGTTGATATTTTTTTAAATCCATATTGATATTTATTGATAGTTGGCAATTCCTTGTTTAATTACTCCAAAAAAATCAGTTTCTTTTTCAAATTGATAAGCCAAATTAAGTATTGTTGCTTCATCAAAATAATTACCCATTATTTGTAGTCCTACTGGTAAATTATTATCTTCTAATCCAACAGGAATATTAATAGCAGGAATCCCTGCCATTGCTCCAGGCTCATTCATCACGTCCATCATCTCACCAAAAAAAGGATATTTTTCAAATTCACCTAATTTTAATGCGGCTACCGGAGTGGTAGGAGCAATTATCACATCAATTTCTTTAAATGCTTTTTTAAAATCTTCAATAATTAAAGTACGTACCTTTTGTGCTTTTTTATAAAATGCATCATAATAACCATAAGATAAGGTATAAGTTCCCAACATAATTCGTCTTTTTGCTTCTTGGCCAAAAAATCTCCGGTCATTGCCATAGCGAATGCCATCATAACGGGCGAGATTAGAGGAAACTTCCGCACGTTGAATAATAGTGTAAACAGAAATAGAGTATTTAGGTGAAAGCAGTTTAATTTTTTTTAGATTATGTCCCAAACGTTTAAAGATTTCTAAAGCAATATTTATTCGCTTTTCTACTCCTTGATCCAAACCTTGAAAATAGTCTTCACAAATACCTATCCTCATCTTGCGCGGAGTTTTCATCAATGATTGATAATCAGGCACAGGTTCAGAAGAAGAAGTCGCATCATAAGGATCTTTTCCTGCAATCAGTTTAAGCAGATAAGCAGCATCCTCTACTGTAAGTGTCATTGGACCAGGACAGTCTAAAGAAGAACCCATCGCAATTACCCCATAACGTGATACTCTGCCATAAGTTGGTTTTAAGCCAACTATTCCGCTCCAAGCAGCAGGTTGTCTAATTGATCCTGCGGTTTCTGAACCAATTCCTGCCGGCGCTAAATATGCGCTCACAGCACAGGCAGTCCCGCCTGAAGACCCTCCCGGCGAACGGGTTAAATCCCAAGGATTTTTGGTCGGACCATAATCTGAAGTTTCGGTAGATGATCCATGCGCCCAGGCATCCATATTAGTTTTGCCCAAAAAATTTGCTCCTTGTTTTTTCAATCTTGCAGTTACGGTTGATTCATAAGGAGGAATAAAATCAGCCAATACTTTGGAGGCAGCAGTAGTTTTTAAACCTAAAGTACAAAAATTATCCTTAATTGCCACAGGTAGACCTAATAGCTCACCTTTATTAACCACTCTTTCTCGATCTAAGGTCAAAAAAGCATTAAGACAGGAATTATATTTTTTAATTCTTTTTTGAAAATATTGATAAATCTCACTAGCAGATGCCTTTTTTTCTATTATTAATTGTTTTAAATTAAGTAAAGATTTAGCTAATAACATATTTTTTAAGAAGATATTAACCGATCAACGATAAAAAGCGGAAACTTTTTTTTCTTACTATTAGCTAATGCCTGATTGCAGCTTAAAGCTCTCTTGTTTTTTTCCCCATCTACAAAAGTAATATTTTTTAAATTAACTACCGAATGACTAGGAACAACTTTATCGGTATCTAGCTGATTAAGATTCTTGATGTATTCAATTGTTTCTCCTAGCTGAGCTTGATACTTAGCTATTTCTTGATTATTCAAACTCAACTTTGCCAATTTGGCTAAATGAAGAATTTCTTCTTTGGATAAAGAATATTTTTTGGTCATATTTTTTTAGTATTTAATTTTGATTATACTAAAATTTTCCTTATTTTCCAAAATAATTTTTTTGGCAAAAATAAAAAGCAGATTACATACTTCTTAAAATTCTAATCCGTTCTTCAATTGGAGGATGAGTACTAAATAAATTAGTTAACCAATTAAGGGTTTTTTGTGTTTTAAACGGGTTAATAATAAATAAATGCACCGTCGCCATTGAAGCAGTTCGCAGCTGATTTCTATCTTGAGAAATCCGCTCCAACGCCCGTGCCAATCCCTCAGGATAACGTGTTAATAATGCGGCATCTGCATCGGCTAAAAACTCTCTTTTTCTTGATATAGCTAGTTGAATCATTGTTGCTATTAAAGGAGTAATGATTAACATTATTATAGCGGCGAAAAAAATTAAAGGATTTCTATCCCGATCATCATCACGATGGGAAAAATTACCCCAAAAAACTCCCCGCATTAACCAATCAGACACTAAGCTGATTGAACCAACCAAAACTGCCACTACCGACATCAACAACATATCATAATTTTTAATATGTGAAAGCTCATGAGCAATTACTCCTTCCAGTTCGGCGCGACTTAACTTTGTTAACAATCCTGTAGTAGCACAAACAGAGGCATGTTGCGGATTTCTACCAGTAGCAAAAGCATTGCAAGATGGATCATCAATCACATAAAGTTTTGGCATTGGCAAACCCGCTGCCAAACTAAGATTTTCCGCGACTGTATAAAAATTAAAAAAATTTTTTTTATCAGCCGGTCTGGCACCGGTGGAAAATAAAATAATTTTATCACTATAAAAATAACTCCCAAAAGTACTCACCGTTGAGAATAAAAGACCGGCTAAGAAATAGGAAGAAGCAGAATCAAAAAATTGACCGATTAAATAAAAAAAACCACTAGTAATAACAAAACAAAACAACGGTTATCCATAATCATACA